>NZ_JAIQXU010000018.1 GCF_020166395.1 Deinococcus betulae
GACATCAGAAAGAGTCGCCTCTTGCCGTACACGTCAAAGGGCGGGCCACATCAACGCCCGCCCCGCTGCTGTGCCTGTGCGCCTTACCGCGCGGCCCGTTCCACGCGCGCCACCACCCGCGCCTGGCCCAACGTGGCCAGCAGCTCGGGCAGATCGGGGCTTTCCAGGGTGCCGGCCACCGCCGCACGCACCGGGGGCATCACCTTGCCCAGCTTCAGGCCGCGTTCTTCAGCGAAGCCCTGGAAGGCGGCCTTGATACTGGCCGCATCGAAGCTGGGGAGGTTCTTCAGGCGCGCGGCCAGATCGGGCAGGAGTTCCTTTGCGCCGTCCACGGCCGCCTGCGCCTTCTCGGTGACGGGGTACTCCTCGCTCCAGAAGTATGGCGTCTTGTCCAGAAATTCGCTGAAGACCTCGATGCGTGGGGTCATCAGGCGGGTCACGGCGCGGAAATAGTCGTCCAGGGGCAATTCGGCTTTCTGTCCGGCCAGGAAAGCGTGCAGGCGGCGGGCCACCTCGTCCTCCCCCAGCACCTCGCGCAGGTATTTGCCGTTGTACCAGCGCAGCTTGTCCAGGCTGAAGACGGGGCCGCCCAGCGTCACGTCTTCTAGCTTGAACACCCGCTGAAATTCGGCCAGGTCAAAGACTTCCAGGCCGTCCGGGTGGGTCCAGCCCATCGTGGCCAGAAAGTTCAGCATCGCTTCGGGCAAAAAGCCCTGATCCATGTACCACTCCACGCTGGTGGGGTTCTTACGCTTGCTGATTTTGGATTTGTCGGCGTTGCGCAGCAGGGGCATGTGGGCCCAGACGGGCTCGGGCCAGCCAAAGGCGCGGTACAGCAGCACGTGAATGGGGGTAGAGGTAATCCATTCTTCCGCGCGCACCACCTGGGTCACGCCCATCAGGCGGTCATCCACCACGTTGGCCAGGTGGTAGGTGGGAAAGCCGTCGGCCTTGAGCAGCACCTTGTCGTCAATCTCGCGGTTCTGAAAGTGAATGGGGTCGCGCAGCTGGTCGTTGACGACGGTTTCGCCCTCGCGCGGCACCTTTAGGCGAATCACGGCCGCCTCCCCGGCCTCTACGCGGCGCTCCGCTTCGGTGGGGTCCAGGTCGCGGCTGGGCACGGCGATTACGCGGCCCTCCTGCTGGGCAGTTTCGCGCAGGGTGCCCAGTTCCTCGGGGGTTTCGAAGGCGTAGTAGGCGTGGCCCGAGGCGACGAGCTGCCGGGCATAGTCGCCGTACAGGTCAAACCTCTCCGACTGGCGGTAAGGCCCATGCTCGCCGCCTTGCAGGGGCGACTCATCGGGGGTCAGGCCCAGCCACTGCATCATCTGAAAGATGCGCTTTTCACTGTCTGGCACGTAGCGGCCCCGGTCGGTGTCCTCAATGCGCAGGATGAACTTGCCGCCGCCCTGACGCGCCAGGGTGTAATTGAAAAGGCCAATGTACGCGGTGCCCACATGGGGGTCGCCGGTGGGGCTGGGGGCAATACGGGTCACGACAGACATGGGGCACAGCATACGGGGCGGCGTGCAGCGCGGAGGGCCGCTATCCTCAGGGGCGATGCTGCGCGAACGCACAGACCGCTTTTTCGGCTACTACCCCGGCACCGTGGCCCTGGTGACCGCCGTGCATGACGGCGTGCGCAACGTGATGGCGGCGGGCTGGCACACCGCCCTGAGCGCCGAACCGCCGCTGTACGGGGTTGCGGTGGGACGGGCGCGGGCCACCCACCCCCTGATTGAGGCCAGCGGCCGGTTTGGCGTGAACTTCCTGCCGTACAGCCGGGCGGGCGCGGTGCAGGGCAGCGGCGTGTACAGCCTGCACGGGGGCCACGACAAGCACGCGCTGCTGAGCCTGCCCACTCTACCCGGCGAGCCGCTGGCGCTGGCGAGCGCCTACCTGCACTATACCTGCACCCTGAGCGCGGTGCTGCCCACCGGCGACCACGACCTGATGGTGGGTCAGGTGCAGGCCGTCCACTACGACCCTGACGCCTACGACGACCAGGGCCTGCTGGTGGCCCAGCCCGCCATTTATCTGGGGCGCAGTCTGTACACGACCACGACCAAGGCCCGCACACAGCACGGTGGCTGAGGCGCCGCTGCGGCGTGCGGTGGCCCTCTGGCACCCTGACGGGCGGCGGGTCTGGCGCACAGCGGCGGGGCACTGGCCAGCGGTGAGACTGGATGCTGGGCAGCCGTTGGAGGCGGCGTTACGGGCAACGTTAGGTGAGGTCTGGCCCCTTCACTATTCGGACAAGCGGGTCTCATCCATGCCCAGGCGCTGAATGATAGCCAATGGTCAGGCGAAGGCGCCTGGAGCGAGGTCCAACCAGGCCTCATCACCCACGCCCGCCGCTGGCAGCGCCCCGGCTGGCCGGCGTAGGTAACCGCCTTGGCCGATGGGCTCTTAAAGACCGCCGGCCTGACGCGGCAGGGCGAGGTCGAGTGGCACAGCGCCCATGACCTGACCGCCACCCACACAGTCTCCACCGAGGCGGGCCGGGCCTGGCTGAATGTTAGCGAAACTGGGCAGGAGGCCGCCCTGAGTGCCCACCTGGGCGCGTGTCACCCTGGCCTCCTGCCGCCAGTCCTGGCGGCCGACCCGGCCCGGTGTGCCCTGCTGACCCTGGACGGCGGTGAGTTACTCGACAGCGCATCTGACCCACAGGCCTGGATACAGGCCCTAGAACGCCTGGCCGGGTTTCAGCGCAGCGCCGACGCGGCGGCCCTGGTTGGCCTGGGTGCGCTGGGCCTCCCCCTGACTGAAATGGCTGAGCGTGTGGACGCCCTCCTGGGCGAGACCGCCGCACTCCAGACCTGGGGCCTGGCGGCCGAGACCCTGACCACCTTGCAAGATGCGCGCTCCCGCATCCGCGCCGCGTTCAGCGACCTGCACGGTCACGGCCTGCCCAACCTGCCCGCCCACGGCGACGCCCACCCGCGTAATGCCCTCTATAGCCCGGCGCGCGGCGCGCTCCGGTTTGACTGGAGCGAGGCGGCCAGCGCCGCCCACCCCTTTATGGACGCCGGGTGGTTTCTGGCCTTCGCGCTTCACCCCGGCCGCGAGGGGCTGCCGGTTCGTCAGGCGGTGCCTGACCTGCCCCAGCGGCTGGTCACGGCCTATCTGCGTGTCCTGGGGGCACCGGACGCCGCGCCGCTGCTCTGGCGGGCACTGCCCCTGGCCCTGCTGCACCGGGCCGCCGTCTATGACCGCACCTTCCGCACCTGGACGGGCACGGTGCCGGGCGTGCGCCCCAATTACACGCCCTACTATTTGCGGCTGGCCGCGCGTGAAGTGGCCCGGCTCACTTAGAGCGGTCTTCAGTGTGGTTGAGTATGACCTCAAGCGTACTGAAGCGAGGGACCGTCACGGACGGCAGGCTTATGAAATGGATTGGTGTCTCGCTGCCCTGGGGGTGCAGGGGAACTCCGTTGGAGGCGCCGGGGTCCTCGTTGCGGGCAGCAGATTTAGGGTGGCAACAGAGGTCTGGGTGATCTCAGCGCTCTGTAGCTATGACAGCCTGCCCCCTCTCAGCCTGACAGAGTCCAGTCGTCGGGGAAGGCGGTGGCTGCAAAGGCTTCCTGCGCCACCGTCAGAAACTCGGGCCAGCGCTCGGGGGCGTAGCGGCGCGAGAGGTGCAGCAGCCGCAGCGCCCCCACGCCGCTGTCGGCGGCCAGCCGCGCCACCCTGTCGGCGGTGGTGTGGTGGTGGCGGGCGGCCAGGTCGGCGTCTTCTGGCAGGTACTGGGCCTCGGCGTACAGGATCTCTACCCCGGCCAGCCAGGAGGTCAGTCGGGTGTGCGCCGCGTCGTCCAGCAGAAAATCAGTCAGGTAGGCCAGGCTCTGGCCCGGTTCGCGGCGCAGCAGGGTGCGGCGAAGTTGCTCGGCGTCGCGGGGGCCAGCGGGGGTGTCGAGCAGCCCCGGCTGGCCGCTTTTCAGGGCACTCAGCCACGGCCCGCCCGGCAGGCCCAGCGCCCGCAGCGCCGCCGGGTCAATGTTTATCCGCTCGGGTTCCTGCACCCGGAAGCCCAGGCTGGCCCCGTGATGGGCCAGTGTCACTGCCGAGACGCTCAGGTGCGGGGTGCTCAGCAGCGGGCCGCCTTGGGCCCGCTGACCCGCGCTGTGCATCACGGCAAAGGCCTCCTCTGCCCGGAACAGAAAGGTCTGTATCTCGCCCGGCCCCACGTCGTGGACGTGCCACACGCCGCGCAGGTCAGGCGCGTGGTTCCACCAGAAGCCCTGAAAGCGGTGGTGCAGGATGCGCGCCGTTCCCGGCGGTCCCCAGATGTGGTTCTCGCGCGTCTGGCGGTCAAAGTTGACGCGGAAAAAGGCGTCAAAGCCACTGATATGGTCCATATGAAGGTGCGAGAGCAGCAGGTGGTCAACCTCCTGCACGGTGGCCAGGGGCAGGCTTTCGGCGGTGCCGGCGCCGCAGTCGAGCAGCAGGCGCGTGCGGCCCTGGCCCGATTCAGCGCTGACCAGCAGCGCGTTGTCGGCCGCTGGGCGGCCCAGAACAGTGACGTGAAGCATGGGGGGAGCCTCCACCTGACTCGGGGTCAACGGGTCAGGTTCAGTGAGAAGAGTGGGTGCCAAATAGGGCGCTGACCAGCTGGCGCTCTTGCGGCCGATAGATGGAAGAAAGACCGAGGCCTTCCAGTGGTTCGCCGGAGCGGAGGGAGGCGCCCGCATGGTGGCATCCTGCGACGCCAGGCAGCATCCGCCCAGTGACGTAAGCCTGACGCACGCCGCTGTAACGAACTTCACGCTGGCCGACATGAGATTGACGCGCCCGGCCCATGCTGCCGCCCGATGACTCTTCTCGCCCGGATGTTCCTTGTGCTGAGCTTCTTTTCGCCGCTGGCCTCGGCCGCCACCCTGGAAATCGGCGGTGAGATTCGCAATCCGCAGGCGCTGAGCCAGGTGGGGCCGGGTGCCGTGAGCATCTTGCTGACCAACCTCAGTGAAGGCTGGCTGCTGGGGGCAGGCCGGGTCAGTGGGGCGCGCTTTCACATCGCTCTTCCGCAGACGTTTAGGCCGCCGGTTCAGCCCCTGAGTGTCTGCGCGGGGGTCAAGGTGGCCCCGGCGGGCGCCCGCACCTACACCGCCGAAACCCTGCTGGCCTTTCATGCGGGAAGCAATTCGCTGGCCACCGTCGTGCAGGCCGATCACCCCACCAGCCCCACCCGGCGCGGGCAGTGGATGTACAGCGACCGCACCGTGACCATAAAGGGGCGCTGCGCCGGGCTGAACACCTATTACAACCTCACGCTGCGCCAGGGCTGGACTGGCGTGATGACCGTGTCGCGCGACGGCCGCTTTGAGGTCACGAACGCGGCGGCCCGGCTGCCCTACTGGGTGCAGCCCGTCATGACCCGCGCGGCCCGCACCACCTTTCCGGTGCTGTTCAGCGGCCAGCGCAGCGCCCTTACCGCCCGCTGACGCCGGGCGCGGCGTCGCGGCCCCGCGGCACGTCGCGCACGCCCCGGCGCCCGAAGGCGTGGGCCAGGTCACGCTCGCTCAGGCGCAGGGTGGTGGGGCGGCCGTGGGGACAGGCCCAGGGCTGCTCGCAGCCTGACAGCGCCGCCAGCACCGCCTCGCCCCGTGCGTGGTTCAGCATGCCGGCTTTCAGGGCCGGGGCGCAGGCCAGCCGCGCCAGCACGTCCCGCGCCGGGTCGCTGCCGGTGCCCAGCGCGGCTTCGACAATCTGCTCGTGTAAGCGGGGCACCGGCAGCGCGGCCAGGGCGGCGGGCAGCGCGCGCAGCCGCGCCAGACCGGCCCCAAAATCCTCGATGGCCAGACCCCAGGCGTGCAGGGCCGGGGCGCGTTCGTGCAGGCAGGCCAGTTGCTCGGGCGTCAGGTGCAGCAGCTCGGGCTCGGGGAGTTCCAGGGGGGGCGCGGCCTGCACCTCGCGGCGCAGCTGCTCGTAGAGGGCGCGCTCGTGCGCGGCGTGGGCGTCCACCACCCACAGGTCGCCCTCGCCCTGGGCCAGCAGGTACAGCTCCTGATACACGCCCACCAGGCTCAGCGCTGGAAAGTGGCCGTGCGGAGTGGGCGGCGCAGCATCTGGCGTCAGCAGGGCGGGCGCGGCGCGCGCCAGCGGGTGTCCGGCCAGCGCCTCCTCCACGGCCGCGCGCACCCCAGCTGCCACCGCGCCCAGATCGGCCAGGGCCACGACCTGCTTGGCGGGGTGAACGTTGGGGTTGTGTTCCTCCGGGGCCACCGTCAGGTCCAGCACGCACAGCGGCGCCGTCCCAGCAGGCAGAAGCTCGGCGTAAGCGTCAATCACGGCGCGTTCCAGTTCAGGTGGGGCCAGCACCGGGCGGCCATTGACGCTGAAATGCATACGGTCGCGCCGGGGCCGCGTGAGTTCGGGGCGCGAGACCACCCCGCGCACGGCGCCGCTGCTCACGGGCAGCACGCGGTTAGCGTTCAGGGGACCGTACACACTGGCGACGGCGCCCCGGTGGTCGGCAGGGGCGTGCGTCAGCCGCACCTCGCCGTCCACGGTCAGGCGCCAGTGCAGCCCCGGCCAGTGCAGCACGTAGCGGCCCAGCAGCGCTGTGACCTCGCGCGCCTCGGTGGCGGGGGGCGCCTGGGTGCGCAGGCGACCGGGCAGCCGCGCAAACAGCCGCCGAACTGTCACGGTGGTGCCGGCCGGGGCTGAGGTTCGGCCGACCCCCACCTCGTCGCCGCAGGCCTGCACCTCGGCTGCGCCCACCTGCGCGGCCGGGCGCGTGACCAGCTGCAGCTCGCCGGCCTGCGCCGCCGCCCACAGCGCCTCGCCCCGGAAGCCCAGGGTGGTCACGCGCAGCGCCGCCCCGCTGTCGGGGGCCAGCTTGCTGGTGGCGTGCCGCAGCGGCGCCAGCCCCACCGACCCGGCCGGAATGCCCGCGCCGTTGTCCCGCACCCGCACCAGGGTCAGGCCGCCGCCGTCCAGTTCGACCTCGATGCGGCTGGCGCCCGCATCCAGCGCGTTGTCCACCAGCTCACGGACCACGTCCAGCGGGCGTGACACGACCTCACCCGCCGCAATCAGGCGCGCGACGTGGTCGGGCAGAACGTGAATAGGGTGGCCCATGTGCCCGGTCAGGGTAGCGCCCTCTTTGCCGGGCATTGCTGAGCTGGATTCCAGTCGTGGGCGGCCTCGGGGCGGCGGGAAAAGTGTGGAACAGGCCATGAAGCAGGGGCAGACTAGTCTTGGCCGCGCCCCACAGCCCAGGAGCATCAGCCCTATTCAGAGCCTGGTGTGATCTGCCCTCATGGCGCATCCGGCACAGCTCACCTCAACGCCCTCCCGCCCAGAGCGTAACCCCCCTGTCAGACGCGGCCCCCTACGCTGGCCCACATGATCGAAGTCCAGAACTACACCAAGCGCTACGGGCGGCACGAGGCGGTCAGCAACCTGAGCTTCACGGTGCAGCCCGGCGCGGTGTTTGGGCTCCTGGGCAGCAACGGCGCGGGCAAAACGACCACTATTCGCGCCCTGGTGGGGCTGACCCGCCCCACGGCCGGCACTGTGCGCGTGCAGGGCCACGATGTCTGGACCGAGCCGCTGCATGCCAAGGCGGCCTTTGGTTACATCCCCGACCGGCCCTACCTGTACGGCAAACTGACGGCCCGCGAGCTGCTGCGCTTCGTGGGCCAGTTATATGGGGTGCAGGGCCCCGACGCCGAGATTGACCGCTGGCTGGCTTTCTTTCGCCTGACTGAGTTTGGGAACGAGCCCATCGAAACCTATTCCCACGGCATGCGGCAAAAGGTCGCCATCATCGCCGCGCTGCTGCCCGACCCCCCAGTCCTGATTGTGGACGAGCCGATGGTGGGCCTAGACCCCCACGCCGCGCGCCAGGTGCGCGAACTCTTCCGGGCACACGCCGACCGGGGCCGCACGGTGCTGCTGACCACCCATTCCCTGCCACTGGCCGAGGCCGTGTGTGACCGTCTGGTGGTGCTGGACCGGGGTAAGGTGTTGGGCGAGGGCACGATGGATGAGCTGCGGGCGCAGACCGGAACGGCCGCTGGCGGCGTACACGGTGACAGCCTGGAGCGCATTTTCTTCCGGCTGCTTGAAGAGGAGCAGGCCGCGCAGGCCCAGGTGGCCGGGGCATGACAGTTCGCCCTGCACCTGGGACCCGGCCTGGGCCACCCCCTAGTCTGTGGGCCTTGAAGCTGCGGGCGCTGCGGCGCACGGTCCAGCGTGGCCCCAGGTGGGGCTATGGGCTGGTGGGCCTGCTGGCCGCCCTGCTGCTGACCGGCGAGGTGTACGGTACCTGGCGGGCACTGACCTTTCTGGGCCGCTTCGGGGACATCGGCCTGAATGTGTTTGCGCGGGTGCTCGAAATTGGTCTGATTACCCTGTCTAGCGGCGTGACGTTCAGTGCGACGACAGCGGCCATCTCGACGCTGTACCTCAGCGACGACCTGAATTTTCTGTTAACGCAGCCCATTGCCACGGTGCGCGTCTTTGCCCTGAAGGTGAGCGAGACCTTCCTGAATGCCGCCCTGGTGCCCCTGTTCCTGAGTGTGCCGCTGCTGATGACGGTGGCCGTGTACTTTGGGGCGCCGCTCTGGGCCTACGGCGTCATGCTGTTGGCGGCTGTGCTGGTCTTTGCGGCCCCGGTGGGGCTGGGCGCCCTGCTGGCCGTGGGGCTGATGCGCGTCGCCCCAGTGGGCCGCGTACGGGAAGTCAGCACGGCCCTGGGCGTCCTGATCAGCGCCGGACTGGTCTATGCCATTCGCGCCCTGCGCCCCGAGGTGCTGGTGCAGAGGCTCCAGGACCCGGCCCAGGTCGAAACCGTGCTGCGTAACTTTGCTGGGCCGGGCAGTCCTTTGCTGCCGCCTTCGTGGGCCGCGCAGGGGGTGTGGCAGGCCGCGCAGGGCCGACTGGCGCCGGCGCTGCTGCCCCTGGTGTTGCTGACTGCAGGGCTGCTGGTGGCCGCCACCCTGTTGGCGGCCCGCGCCTACCAGGAGGGCTGGGCGCGGGCGCTGGACTCCAGCACGCCGAGGCTGGACCCCCGGCCGCGCCGCGCCGGCTGGGCCGAGCGGTCGCTGGTCAGGTTAGGACGCGGCGGCAGCCTGGCCAGCAAAGACCTGCGCGTGACCCTGCGTGACCCGACGCAGTGGAGTCAGCTCCTGGTCGTGGCCGCCCTGGCGGGTGTGTATCTGGTCAGTGTGCGGGCCGTGCCCATTCCGGTACCGCAGTTCCGGGGCATCCTGGGCTATATCCAATTGGCGTTTCAGGGCTTCATCGTGGCGGGGGTGGCGGTGCGGCTGGCGTTTCCCGCCGTTTCGACCGAAGGCCGCGCCTACTGGCTGCTGCGCACGGCTCCTATCGCTCCGCGCCAGATTGTCCTGAGCAAGTTTCTGGGCGTATTGCCTGTCACGCTGACGCTGGGGCTGGGCATGGGCCTGGCGGGCGCCCTGAGCCTGAATCTGGGGCCGACGCTGCTGCTGCTGAGCGGCTTGGTGAGTGTCAGCAACGCCTTTGTCATTACCGCGCTGGGTGTGGGTTTGGGGGCGGCGGCGCCCCGGTTTGACGCCGATAACCCTGCCGAAATTGGGGTCAGCCCTGGCGGCCTGGCCTTTATGGGCCTGAGCCTGGCGTACTCGGTGCTGTGCTTGCTGCTGCTGGCGCGTCCAGCAGCGGGGAGCGTGCTGCGCCCTGACCTCTATCCGGGGTATTCCGCGCTGGTGACGGTCGAGGGGGTACTGGGATTGATATGTCTGGCGCTGGTGACGGGACTGGGAACGTGGCTGAGCTTGCAGGCGGGGTGGAGGCGGCTGGACGGGTTGGAGTGAAGCTGTAAAAGTTATGCCGCCTGTTGCCGATTGCTGACCATCCGCAGCAGATCGAGGGTCGAGTTGAGGTCTGGTAGCAATTGGCCTAAGTAGACGAGTTCATCGAGAAGCGGGAGAATGATTTGGCATTCCTCGTGCGCGAATTGCGTGGGTGGGGTTAACTTAAATGCCAAAGCCAACGTGTGTATCGCGACCGAGGGATGCGCCATGCGATTAGCATCCACAGCTTGGAGATACAGATGAAGTCGGATATTGCTGGGGTAGGCGCTGACCATATATTCAGAGGCTACGAGAGGTATGGAACACGTGATCGACTAGAGCCCGCTAAATTCAAGTTATATAAAAATCTGAGTGTGGGTCTATCAGATATAATGATATTTTGATCTAGTGTTGACCGTCCAGAGATCGTTTATACTTAGCGAATGGTGAGACGTTTACTTCAGATTTTTGTGGCTTTGTTTTGCTTTTACAGTAATTGTACGGTTCATGCTGCTAAGTGCGTACCTAGTAGCAGTTGCTTGCACGGAGATCCTGCGGTAGATCCAGCGGAGCGGGGAGAACCAAATGTTGGTCTTACATGAGCTTTATAGATGCGTAAATGGATTACGACATTCCAAATCTGTTCGATTATTCTGAGTTTATTGATTGGGTTGACAGACGGGAGGCAGTCGGAGCCGATCCAAATGAAATAGCTGACTCCCTTCTGGCACTGAACACTCCCATTGGATATTTTAGAGCTGCTTCGTTGGCTCTAAAAATACGTCCCAAGCCTGTTGGTGATATTGAGGCTTGGTTAGAATATGCCTACAAACATGGAGACTTAACACTCAGGCTGCTCTGTTCTGTATTTAGAGTTTATGCCCAAGTTCAAATTTCCCGTTTTGATGACACACCTGAAGACAAAGCTTCCCAATACGCTATTGAGAAATATATAGATTTAAGTGCTAGAGCTAATAGATTGCCGCCTCATGTATTAAAAGCTGAAATAGGGTACTTGATCTTAGATGGCTTAATTAGGTCATATAAAAGAGTTAATGACATTGGAGAAATTGAAAAAATTTCTAAGAGTTTTATTGATAGGGCTAAAGAATTTGACAGCCCTTTAATCTATCAGAACTCTATTATAAATCTAGCGAACGCATACGCCTTCGTGGGGCGTATGAGTGATGGATTGGAAATACTGTTAGACAGCGATCTGATTGGCAGTATTAGATCCAACAGTGAAAAAATATTTTTCAATATGAATGTTGCCAGCTTATCTATGAATTTAGGAAATATTAAAAGATCCCTAAATGCAATAGATGTGGGAATTGAAGATGAAGTGAAGAATGATGTATCACGCAGTATGTCGCAGATGATACGTGCCTATTATGGTTTTGAGAGCGGAGAATTTGTGATACCTGATATTCCTCGCTATCATTGGCATGTTGAAGTGATGCAAAAGTTCGCTCAGGTTGCATCCATTGCTCCTATTGGAAAGTTACTTCATCAACAAGAGCAGCATCTTCGTGTGGTCTTGACCCTTTCTGAACGCTCAGTGACTAAAGAGTCGTACGAAACGGACAAACTATTTGGACACTGGGTTAGAGGCCGTGCGCGCCTTATGCTAGGTGAATATGGAATGGCCATCCAGGAAATTACTCCTGTTACATCTCTAGGTTATGAGGAACTTTATAATCGGGCTCTCCTAGCGGCAATTGACCTAGAACTGGCGATGACGCCTCTGGATACGCTTCGTCGGCCGATTTCTGAACTTGAACAGCGCTTTCGTCAAGTCTTCGATGATGCGCGTAATATTCGCTACGCCGATCCCGAAGGGCTAGCAGGATTAGTCTTACGTTGGCATCCACAGGCCGCCGCTTATGCCGCGCTTATGCCTAACCCTGTTCGAGAATGTTTCCCCGCTATGGACTTCATTATGCGGGTATCGGGTCGTACATCCTGGCGTGGCCAAGCGATACCTGCCCCTCTCGTGCCCCATTTGATTCGTCTCGGTTTACGGGTGCCGACTCTTGGGATCACAGTAGGTGGGAACGTGGCCTATCAGATCAATCGACTGACCCGACAACAAGAGAGGGTGACTATCTGGGGCCCCGTCGTTTCTGTATTTCCGTTGTTAGTTGCCTTGGCGCGGGGTGGACAGGATCATCTGTCGGTTGCACGGCGCGCGTGGCGGGATTTCGGCGTGTTGCCAGGTGGTCAGCACGGTGATTTAGAGCTGCAGGATATCGTGGAAGTGTGGCACGCAGTCTTGGAGGCACAGCGCCCTCTGGATGATGGTTTACGCGCGCTCCAGCGGCTTTAGCACGGTATCCATATCAACTATAGTTGATCTCCCTCTCTCAAAGCAGTTCGGGGAGAAGAACTGCTTCTCGTCCCACCACCGTCATCCAGCGCCGGACTTCCCAGTGCCCCACCAGCCCGTTCAGAACGTAGGGGGCCGCCAGGGCGAAGGCTTCGGCTGCTTCCGGCCCTTCGCCCTGGAACAGCAGAACGGCGCCGTCGGCTGGGTTAGCCAGGGCGCCGGCCAGTACCAGCTCGCCCCTAGCCTCAGCCGCTTTGGCGTGGGCCAGGTGGAGGGCGCGGAGGGGCTCACGGCGGGTCAGATAGTCGGGCACGAGGTCGCGGTAAAACAGCAGATAGTGCATAGATCTCCTTTCAGCCCTGGGCCTGCGCGTCAATCAGGAGCGTCTGGGGCACCTGCGCCATCAGGCCCGCGCCGCCCGTCAGTTCGTGTAGACCACGCAGGAGAAACCCGGCGGCCAAGAGATCGTTGACCAGCGTCGAGAGGGTCCGGTGATACGCTCCCAGTCGCCCGCGCACGCCACTGCCGCCGGACTGCCAGTGTCCTTCTTGCTGGTACGTCTGCACCCGGTAGGCCAGGCGCTCCCCAGCCTCATCCAGCACGAAGCGGGGCGCTGTCTCTTCGTGAAACGGCGCCTCAAAGCAGGGGTGGAGCAGCGAGAAGACGAAGGGGCCCCCTGGCACCAGCACCCGCGCGGCGGCGCCGAACAGGGCGCGGTGATCGGGAATGTCCATTAGGGCCAGCTTGGACACGGCTATGTCCACCGAGGCAGTCGGCACCGTGGACAGGGTGTGCGCGTCGTCTACCCGGAAGGTCAGGTGGGGGTCGGCGGCGCGCTGATTGGCCACCTCAACCAGGGCTGGGGCCAGGTCAATGCCCAGCACCGACGCTGGCCCAAAGGCACACAGCCGCCGGGCCAGGTGCCTCTCACCGCAGGCGATATCCAGCACGCGGGCACCGGGCAGGTCTGGCCCCAGCAATTCGTCGTAGCGGGCCAGCAGGGGATGCCAGAAACTCTCTGGGTCGGCCAGCAGCCTGTCCACGAAGGCGACGTAAAAGTCAGCCGCCTCCTCGTAGACCGGCCGCGGCATGGCCCTCAGTCCTTGACCAACTCAATGCCCGCCAGCTCGTCAATCGGCAGGCCCCACTTGTTCATGGCGTCGAAGAAGGGATCGGGGTCCAGCTGCTCCACATTCCAGACGCCGGGCTGCAGCCAGTCGCCACTGAGCATCAGCATGGCGCCGATCATGGCGGGCACGCCGGTCGTGTAGGACACGCCCTGCGCCTGCACCTCGCGGTAACAGTCGGCGTGGTCCTTGACGTTGTAGACGAAATGCACCTTGGGCTGGCCGTCCTTGCCAATGCCCTTGGCCTGCACGCCGATGCAGGTCTGGCCAGTGTAGTTTTCAGCCAGACTTTCGGGCGCGGGCAGCACCGCCTTCAGGAACTCGATGGGCGCAATCTGCTGTCCCTTAAAGTCAATGGGTTCAATAGAGGTCATGCCGATGCCTTCGAGCACGTTCAGGTGCTTGATGTACGCCTCGCCGAAGGTCATCCAGAAGCGGGCGCGCTTGATGGTCGGGAAGTGCTTGACCAGCGATTCCAGTTCCTCGTGGTACAGCACGAAGCTCTTGCGGGTGGCGACTTTGGGGTAGTAGATGTCCTGGGAGATTTCCAGCGGCTGGGTCTCGATCCACTCGCCGTTGTCCCAGTAGCGCCCGTTGGCCGTGATCTCGCGGATGTTGATTTCTGGGTTGAAGTTGGTCGCAAAGGCCTTGCCGTGGTTGCCGTTGTTGCAGTCCACGATATCCAGGTAGTGAATTTCAGAGAAGTGATGCTTGGCGTGGTGCGCGGTGAAGGCCTGGGTGGCGCCGGGGTCAAAGCCGCAGCCGAGCAGCGCCGTCAGGCCGGCCTCCTTGAAGCGGTCCTGGTAGGCCCACTGCCACGAATACTCGAACTTGGCCACGTCCTTGGGCTCGTAGTTGGCGGTGTCGAGGTAGTGCACGCCGGTTTCCAGGCAGGCGTCCATAATCGTCAGGTCCTGGTAGGGCAGGGCCACGTTGATGACCATCTTCGGGCCAAAGCGGCGAATCAGCTCCACCAGCTCGGGGACGTTGTCGGCGTCCACGGTGGCGGTCGTGAACACCGCTTTGCTGTCCGGCATGTGCTGCTTGATCTCCGCAACGATCTTGTCGGCTTTGCTGACCGTCCGGGTGGCAATCAGGACTTCCGAGAACACGCTGTCGTTCTGGGCGCACTTCTTGGCGACCACGTTGGCGACGCCGCCAGCTCCGATGATGATGACCTTGCTCATGGGGTGCAGTGTACCGTGAGGCTTCTGGCCTGGGCCGGCGCGCTACGCTGGACCGCGTGAGCAAGCGCCGCCCGGTTCCCACCCCACCGCCCCCCCCAGCCCCGGCGGGCCTGCGCGGCAGCGGCGACCTGCGCGAGGTCACGCCGGAGGTGCGCGCCCGTACCCAGCGCACGTTCTTGACCATCATTGTGGGCTTTTTTGCCCTGATTGGCGTGGTGGTCGCCACCCTGGCGGTGCAGGGCCGCGTGGTGCGCGACTACGCCGTGCGGGTGGCCGAGGCGGTGCAGGCGGCGGCGCCGCCCTCCAGCGTTGGCTACACCCAGACCTGCGCTCAGGTGCTGCCCGGCGCATTGCCACGCGGCGCCCAGGCGTGCGAGGTGGCCGTGGACGGCGGCCAGGTCACCGTGACGGTGACGGTGCAGGGCGAGCGGCAATACCGCGTGACGAGGCCCGAATGAACACTCTTGCGCTGCGCCGCGCGCTGGTGCTGGGGGCGTTTGTGGCGATGCCGCTGCTGCTGGGGTGGCAGGCGCAGCAGGACCGCGCCGCCCGGACCCGCACCGCCCACACCTATACCCAGGCCGTCACGGACGCCGCGCGCCGTGCCTGGCAGGACGACCCTGGTAAGCCGTTTCTGGAGGTGGGCAGCGTGGAAAGCTGTCTGGGTCCCGCCTACCGTGGCGTGGCGGCTCCGGCGCGGCTCACGGCCTGCGAGGTCTCGCGGCTCCCGAACGGGTTTGAAGTCACGCTGACCCTGGGGACCCTGACCCTCTCTACCACCGCCCCCTGAGGGCCAGCACCATATTGGTGACCCCTTCGTTGAGCACTGGTGGCGGGGTCGAGACGCCCCTCAGGGCATCCTGAATCTCAGCAACCATTAGGGTAAAGACCTTGGCCTCGCCCCCTGTCAGCCGCCAGAGTTGATACCCGCTCTCATCGGTGGGCAGGGCGGCGTCGCGGAGAGGCAGGTAGCCCAGTTCAGTTTGCCCACGGCCCGGCCCAGACTGAGGTCACGGCAAGCCGTCCACGCGGACGTGCAGGGTTGGGCCCTCTGGACCATCGTCGCGGCGCGGAAGTCAGCCGGGTGCTGGCGGGTTCCTGCGGGCGGATGCGGGACAGCCAGCGCTACCGGGCGGCAAAGGGAAGGGTCGTCATGGTGCCTGGCGTAAAGTGTGTGGCGGCGCTCTGACCTGGACTTCCCGGCGCAGCCCCCAGTCCGGCAGCTGGTCCGCGGGCTCCTTTTAACCGCGTTCCAAGGTCGCGCTTCACGGGCCCTGAGGTCTCATACTCAGAGACCGATGAACGTCCTGGTTACGGGCGCAACAGGTTTTCTGGGCGGCGCGGTCGCCCGCCGCCTGGTGGCTGCTGGACATGAGGTGCGCGGCCTGGGGCGGGACGCGGCGCGCGGGGCCGAGTTGCAGGCGGCCGGGGTGACCTTTGTGCCCGCCGACCTGCGTGGGGCCGACTGGGGAACGCTGCTGCGCGGCACCGAGGCCGTGGTTCATGCGGCGGCCCGCTCGACCCTATGGGGGCGCTGGGCGGACTTCCAGGCCGACAACATTCGCCCAAGCGGTGAACTGGCCCGCGCCTGCGCGGCGGCTGGCGCGCGTCTCGTTCACGTGAGCACGCCCAGCGTGTACAACGCCACGGGCCTGACCCGGCAGGTGCGCGAGGACACGCCGCTGGGCCCCCACTTTGACAGCCTCTATGCCCGCAGCAAGTGGCTGGCCGAAGAAGCGGTGCGCGCCGCCCTGCCGGACGCCACCGTGCTGCGCCCGCGCGGCATCTACGGCGTGGGAGACACCAGTCTGGTGCCTCGGCTGGCCCGCGCGCTGAAGACTGGGCGGCTGCCCCGCCTGACGCGGGCTGAGGTCTGGACCGAACTGACCCATGTACGCAACGTGGTTCAGGCCGCCGAACTGGCCCTGGCCCGCCCCGCGCCGGGGGTCTTCAACGTGACTGACGGGCAGGCAGTCCCCCTCTGGGCCACGGTTGACCGCCTGGCCGACGCGCTGGCGTTGCCCCGCCCGGCCCGTTACGTTCCCGCGCGGCTGGTGGAGGGCGCGGCCCACCTCCTCGAACTGGGTGCGCGGCTTCACCCGGCCCGGCCCGAGCCGCCGCTGACGGCCAGCGGCGTGCGCCTGCTGACCCGTCCCATGACGCTGGACCTGACCCGAGCCCGCGAGCGCCTGGGCTACGTGCCCGCCGTGACCCCAGAGGCGGGCCTGGCCGACGTTTTCGCCCACCTGAGGAGCCAACCATGAATTCAGTGCGGGTTCTTTCTCTCCAGGCCGGTGAATGCCTCAACCTGGCCGCCATCACCGAGCGCGGCGCCGCGTGGCGGGTGCAGACGTACCCGGCCGGGTTTTCGCTGCTGCTACATCCCACCCGCGGCCCGGTGCTGTTCGACACCGGCTACGGGGCGCCCGTGCTGGGGGCCATGCGCCGCTGGCCGGGGGTGCTCTACGGCCTCGTGACCCCGGTGCGCCTGCGTCCCCAGGACACCGCGCGCGCCCAGCTGGCCGTGATGGGCTTTGCGCCTCAGGACGTGCGCCACATCATCGTCTCGCACCTGCACGCCGACCATGTGGGGGGCCTGCGCGACTTTCCGCAGGCGACCTTTCACCTCAGCCGCGCGGCTTACAGACCCTTGCAGGGCCTCAGGGGCCTGCGGGCGGTGCGACGGGCCTTTTTGCCCGAAGCGCTGCCGGACGACTTTGAAGCCCGCACCGAGTGGCTGAATTTCGTGCCGGCGCCGCCTGAGCTGGCCCCCTTTCCCGAGGTGGCGGACGTGTTTGGTGACGGCACGGTGCAGGCCGTGCCGCTGCCCGGTCACGCACCCGGCATGGTGGGACTGCTGGTGCCCGAGGCCGAGGGCCTGACGGTCCTGGCCGCCGACGCCGCGTGGAGCGTGCGGGCCGGGCGCGAGGCCCGTCCGGTTCATCCCGTGGCCCGCGCCGCCTTTTTTGATCCGGTGCAGGAAGAGGCCAGCGGCGCGCAGCTGCGGGCCTTCTTGCAGGCCAATCCCCGTGCCCGCCTGCACGTCAGCCACGACACCCCGGAAGGCTGGCGGTGAGGGCCTTGCCGACCCTGCTGGCCGCGCTGGATGACACGCGGCTCACCTTTCGCCGCCGCTCCGCCCTGGAAGCCCACCAGGCGCGGCTGGCCCAGGGGCACCTGCGCTGGGTGGCCGCGCACAGTCCGGCAGTGGCCGCGCGGTTCCGGGCGGCTGGGCTGCCCCTGTCGCGCTGGCGCGAGTTACCCCCGACGGACAAGGCACAGATGCTCGCCACCTTTGACACCCTGAACACGGTGGGGGTCACGCTGGAGCAGGCCCTGGCCACGGCCCGCCGAGCGGAACAGACCCGCGAATTTACCCCGCCACTCCTGACTCCACGCGGCCCGGTCACGGTGGGGCTGTCCACCGGCACCAGCGGCACCCAGGGTGTCTTTCTAGTCAGCCCTGAGGAACAGGCGCGCTGGGCCGGCACCGTACTGCGCGCGCTGCTGCCCGGCGGGCTGGGCGGCCTGACGCGGCGGCACCGCGTCGCCTTTTTTCTGCGCGCGGACAGCCCCCTGTACCGCAGTGTGGGCAGCCAGCGGCTGACCTTCCGCTTCTTCGACCTGCTGCGGCCCCTGCCCGACCTGGTGCGGGAGGTGACAGCCTATCGGCCCACCCTGGTGGTGGGGCCGCCTGCGGTGCTGCGGGCCGTGCAGGATGCGGGGGCCGCCCTGCGCCCCGACCGTGTGGTCAGCGTGGCCGAAGTGCTGGAGGACGATGATGCCCGGCAGCTGCGCGCCTGGGGCCCGGTGGTGCAGGTGTACCAGGCCACCGAGGGGCTGCTGGCCCTGCCGTGCGAATACGGCGAGCTGCACCTGACTGAGGCGCACGTTCACTTTGACCTGGAAGCCGTGGGCGGCGGCCTGGTGCGGCCGGTCATCACCGACCTGCGGCGGCGGGCCCAGCCCTTCGTGCGGCACCGGCTGGACGATCTGCTGCGCCTGAAGGATGACCCGTGCCCCTGTGGCCGGGCGGCGCGGCGCGTGGCGGCGGTTGTGGGCCGGCAGGACGACGCCCTGCAGCTGCCGGGTCCGGGCGGCCCGGTGACCGTCTGGCCTGACTTCCTGCGGGGGGCGCTGGCAGGTGTGCCGGACCTGCGCGACTACCGCGCCGAACAGACCGGTGAGGGGGCGCTACGCCTCTTGCTTGAGCCGTGCACCCCAGAAACGGCGCCCGCCGCCACGGCCGCGGTTCTGGCGGCCCTGGCCCGCAGCGGGGCCGACCCGGCGCAGGTGACGCTGCGCGCCTCCACACTGCCGCCCCCCGTGCCCGGCACCAAGCGCCGCCGCGTGACCCGGAGCTGGCGGCCCGCAGCAGAGGAAATCCTATGACCCACTATCTGGGCGTTCGTGTCCTGGCCACCGCGCAGGCGTTGCCGTCGCGCATAGTCCCAACCGCCGAGGTCGCCGCGCTGTGCGGCGTGCCCGCCGAACTGGCCCTGAAACGCAGCGGTGTGCGGGAGCGCCGCTGGATTTCGGGGGCAGAAACGGCCCTGACCCTGGGGGCCCAGGCGGCCCGCGACGCCCTAGCCGCAGCGGGCCTGACGGTGGGCGATGTGGACGTACTGCTGAACGCCAGCGGCAGTCAGCTGCAACCCATTCCTGACGGCGCCGCCCTGTTTGCCCGCGAATTGGGCCTGCGCGGGGCCGCCACCTACAGCCTGCACGGCACCTGCCTGAGCTTTCTGCTGGCCCTGCAGCACGCCGCCCTGCTGATTCACACCGGTCAAGCGCGCCACGTCCTGATTATTTCCAGTGAGGCGGGTAGCCTGGGCCTGAACCCCGCGCAGCCCGAAAGCACGCTGCTGATTGGTGACGGGGCCGCCGCCGTACTGCTGGGGCCGCCCGAGCGGCCTGGGCAAGGCGTGCAGGCCGCGCGCATTGAAACCTACCCGGAAGGCGCCGATCACACCCGCATTCGGGGCGGCGGCACGCTGAAAATGCCGCAGCAGCCGGGGGTGCAGCTCGCCGACCTTACCTTTGACATGCAGGGCCTGCAGGTGCTGAAACTGGCCTCGCGGGTGGTGCCCGCCTTTCTGGAGCGGCTGCGGCCAGGGCTGAGTACCGGATTACCAGGCATTGACCGGGTCGTGCCGCACCAGGCCAGTCAGGCGGGGCTGGACCTGATGGGGCGCTATGAGTGGCCAGCGGCCCAGATAGAAGTGACCCTGCCCACGCTGGGAAATGTGATTGCCGCCAGCCTGCCGCTGACCTTGCATCAGGCGCTGTCGCGGGGGGCGGTGGGGGCAGGGGAGACGGTGCTGCTGGTGGGGACGGGGGCGGGGCTGATCGCGGGCGGGGTAATTTTGAGGTTGTAGAGGGGTTGGGAGTGCTGGCCCCCTCTCCAGACGAGAGAGGTCTTCGCCTGGCTAGGGAGCTCGTCGGTACGCCTGAGACCCTGTGGAGTTTCAAGGATGGTCTTCCTCACGAAAACGACGACTCGAAACTCTGCTTGCAGACGATGATGAGACGACTGCTATGTTCTGGAGGCGCCGACAGTGGCTTTCCATCTATATCTCGCTCTTTTGCACAGCTCTTTGAGTCTGCTTAGAGTTCATCTGGCATGCTGCTGGATTCAATCGGAATCCGTGTGACAAGCTGACACGTAAGGATGCGCCCATCACTCACCCTTTACCTGCGGGACCGGAACGAAGAGGTCGTCTCTGGCTGGCAGCAGCAGTTCGCCTTGCTGCCGAATGTTCACGTCTCGCAGGGCGATATCTTCGATCTCCGTGCAGACGCGGTTCTCAGCCCTGCCAACAGCTTTGGTTTCATGGATGGGGGCATTGATCTGGTCTATACCCAGCGCTTCGGCTGGCAGCTGCAAGAACGCCTGCAAGATGAGTTGCGCCGTCACTTCTTCGGAGAACTGCCGGTTGGTCAGGCCCTGGTGATCGAGACTTACGACGCCGAGATTCCGTACCTGATCTGTGCCCCCACCATGCGCGTACCGAGCCAGGTGCCCGAAAGCGTGAATGCTTACCTGGCGTTCCGGGCTGCCTTACTTGCGGTGCGTGCCTTTCAGCAGGAGCACCCAGGAGCAATCACCTCGGTGCTGAGCCCTGGGCTGTGTACGGCGATTGGCGGGATGCCAGGAAACCGCAGCGCCCAGCAGATGGCGGCGGCGTACGGCGTCTGTGTGCTTGGCCAGGAGAACCGTCCGATGACGCTGGGCCAGGCCGTCCAGGAGCACCACCGCCTGCTGAGCTGAATGCTGAAGTGGTGCTCCTGCGCTGCGGCTCTGCTTCTACAGACAGACCAGTCGTGACACTACCTCTGGCACGAGAGAGAACAGCTGAGGGCACTGGCAAACTGCCATTGCTTCGACTGCGTATGGCGTCCCTATATCCAGCCTCGACGCCATCCTGTCGCTTCTTGCCTGCGCGTCCCAACCCCTCACCTGAATCTGGGCGAGAACAGGGCAAGGTGGCGTGGTGCGTGTTGGCTCCTCTTTTGAAGTGCTCGGTCTTTCCTCTTCAAGCTGGAGAGGCTTTCAGAGGTGTGCTCCACCCTTCAGATCCCTTTTGGCCTTCACCCCTGTCCATTTCCCTGTGCTTCCCCGCCCACTGAGCCCGCTACTCTGACCCGCATGGACGGCCTGCCGGATAAGTTCGATGTCATCGTGTACCCCGCCGCAGAACTGCGCGGTGAACTGCGGGCGCAGCCCAGCAAGAACTACACCACGCGTTACCTGCTGGCCGCCGCGCTGGCCCAGGGCGAAACGCGCGTGGTGGGGGCCGCAACCAGCGAGGACGCGGGGGCCATGCTGCGCTGCCTGCGCGACTGGGGTGCGGGCGTGGCCCTGGTGGGCGAAGACGTGGTCATTCGCGGCTTCGGCGCGCGGCCCAGCGCGGGCGTCACCCTGAATCCGGGCAATGCCGGGGCCGTGGCGCGCTTTCTAATGGGCGTGGCGGCCCTGACCACGGGCACCACCTTCGTCACCGATTATCCCGATTCGCTGGGCAAGCGGCCCCAGGGGGACCTGCTGGAGGCATTAGAGCGGCTGGGCGCGAGGGTACAGAGCCAAGACGGACGGCTGCCCGTCACCATCAGCGGGCCAGTGCGCGGCGGGGTGGTGGAGGTCAGCGCCGAGCGGTCCAGCCAGTACGCCAGCGCGCTGATATTCCTGGCGCCGCTGCTGCCGGGCGGGCTGGACCTGCGCCTGACGGGCGACATCAAGAGTCACGCCCCGCTGCGGCAGACGCTGGACACGCTGGCGGCCTTTGGGGTGCAGGCCAGCGCGGCGGGTGACCTGAGCCGCATCACCATTCCGGGCGGGCAGGCCTACCGCGCCGGGCGCGTGACGGTGCCGGGCGACTATCCCGGCAGCGCGGCGATTCTGGCGGCGGCCGTCACCCGTCCGGGTGTGGTTCGCCTGACCAACCTGCGCGAACACGACCTTCAGGGCGAGCGCGAGGCCCTGGCTGTTCTGCAAGAAATGGGCGCCGATCTGACCCGCGAGAGCGACACTGTGACGGTGCGGGGTGGCCAGCCGCTGCACGCGGTCACGCGCGACGGCGACGGCTTTACCGATGCCGTGCAGGCCCTGACGGCAGCGGCCGCGCTGGCCAGTGGCACAACCACCTGGGAGAATGTCGCTACCCTGCGCCTGAAGGAATGCGACCGCATCTCGGACACCCGGCGCGAGTTGGAGCGGCTGGGCCTGACGGTGGAGGAGACGGCAGACAGCCTCACTGTGACAGGAACTCCGGCCCTGGCCGGGGGCGTCACCGCTGACGGACACGGCGACCACCGCATGATCATGCTGCTAACCGTGCTGGGCCTGAATGCCCAGGCGCCTCTGCGGATTACTGGCGCGCACCACATCCGCAAGAGTTACCCGCAGTTTTTCCGGCATCTGGAAGCGCTGGGCGCCCGCTTCGAGTACCCCGAGGCCACCCGCGCCTGAAGGGGAGGAGGTTTGCGCCGCTCGCTTCTCCCTTTGCAGGGAACTGGGAAAGCTCAGCCCGCATCGCGTCGATTCGGGGCCGACCGCCGCAGGCTCTGAGCAGCCACAGCGATGAGATGGCAGCGATAGAGGAGAAGGCTGGCGCCCTTCCGGCGTGCCCTGGAAGTCAGCGCACTCCTGTGAGGAGCTGGGGGCACTGAGCTGTGTGTCTCGGCCGCTTCGCCCCTTTCTCAGCCCCCGCTTCTCAACGCTGTCACTTTCCCGATGCCCCAACTTGGACGCTGTGCAGATGCGGCAACAGAAAGGCAGAAGCGTCTCTACACTGAGGGTCAGTTCTCTGACAGGAGGCTACAGATCCCATGACCCAGTACACGAACCCCGACATTCACGGTGACTCGCCCGCGTGGCTCAGTTTTATCTGGATTGCGTTTCTCGTCAGTCTTAGCCTGATGGTGCTGGGCATCTACTTCATTCCGGTGGACTGGTGGATTAAGGGCTACCTGTATATGGGTACTCTGTTCCTGACCGCCAGCACCTTGACCCTCAGCAAGAGCCTGCGCGACAAGCATGAACACGAGCGCCTGGTCAACCGCGTCAAGAGTGCGCGCACCGAGCAGGTCCTCAGCAAGTACGAAGGCTAAGCGGCCGCTGAGCGCTCCGCCATCTGCGCCTCACCCCGCCCTGCTGTGATGGGGCATGACCCCACGTGCCTGCGCCGCCCTGCTTACGCTCGCCCTGATGGGCACTGCCTGCACCCAGTCGGGCACCAAGCCTGAGCCCACCCCGCCGGAAACGAGTGGATTTACCGTTCCAGCGGGCTTTACGGTCACCCTGTACGCCGAAGGCTTTAAAAAGCCGCGCCTGATGACGGTGGCCAGCAACGGTGACGTGCTGCTCAGCGACACGGAAGCGGGCACGGTCTACGTCCTGCCCGACCGCAACCGCGACGGCAAGGCCGACAGTAAAGAGGTGTATGCCAGCGGCCTGAATCAGCCGCACGGCCTGGCGATTCAGGGCGGCTTTCTGTACGTGGCCAACACCGACGGCGTGGTGCGCTTTCCCTACGCGGCGGGCGACACGAAGGCCAGTGGGACGGCGCAGGCGGTGGTGGCGCTGCCGGCGGGCGGCGGCCACTCCACCCGCACGGTGGTGTTCGGGCCAGACGGCCGCATGTACGTCTCGGCCGGCAGCACCTGCAATGTCTGCGAGGAAACGGATTCCCGCCGCGCGGCAGTCTGGGTCTACGACGCCGACGGCAAGAACGGCCGGTTGTTTGCCAGCGGCCTGCGCAACGCCGTGGGCCTGGAGTGGTCAGGGGGGCAGCTGTACGCCACCAACAATGGCCGCGACCAGCTGGGCAACGACATTCCCCCTGAAGCCTTCTGGCGGGTAACGGACGGCGGCTTTTACGGCTGGCCGTACTGCTACCCCACCCAGGCTGGCCAGCCACAGGTCTGGGACAGTAATTTTGGCAAACGCACGGCGGCCACCTGCACGGGCGCCGCCCCGGCCCTGGGGCTCACCACCGCGCACTCGGCGCCGCTGGGCCTGGCGTTTTACACGGGCACCACCTTCCCGGCCGCCTATAAGGGGCAGATGTTCGTGGCGCTGCACGGCAGCTGGAACCGCACTGAAAAAAGCGGCTACAAGGTGATTACAGTCAATCCCCAGACCGGCCTGACCGCCGATTTCCTGACTGGTTTTCTGAAAGGCGATGCCGTCGCTGGCCGCCCGGTGGACCTCGCCGTGGCGGGAGACGGCGCCCTGCTGCTCACCGACGACGGGGCTGGCAAGGTCTGGCGGATTCAGGCCCGCTGACAACGGCTGCCTGTTCTATTGAGGGGCCAACCACGCCCCGCCACTCCACTTTTGCCACTGTCTCTGTCGGAGACTCACTGTGTTCGCCCCAGCGTGGTTGAGGATTATCACCCTCGACCACGCCGAGTTCTGCTGTGGGGACCCGCCTCCGGGTCACGTCCAACAACCTCCACCGCTTTTTTCCTGGGCGCGCTAGACTCGGGGGCGTGTTTGTTCCCGCCGCATTGCCGCTCCTCGCCCTTGTGTCGGGACGGGCTGCCCGCTCCGCACCCCGCGCGCCGTGAAGCTCAGCCGCCTGCCGCCTGGGTTCGCCCTGGACACTGCCGCGCAGGGACTGGCGCTGCGCGCCGAAGCCGTGCAGGACATCCAGAGTGCCTGGACTGACCTGGGCTGGCACGCCGAGGCCAATGTGACCGACGGCGGCATGGTGTACCACGCCACGGCCGACCTGCTGCCGCCGCCTGACCCGCAGCTGCGGGGCTCCAGCTGCACCTGTGGCCGCTACCGCTGCCGGCATGTGGCCGCTCTGGTGCTGTCCACCGACCCGCCGCCCGGCCCGCGCCCAGTCCCCAAAGACGCTGCGCCCGAGGACGCGCCGGCTGAAGAACCGCTGGACGCCCGCACCCAGCAGTGGCTGGCCTCCTTTACTGAGAGCCGCAGCCCCGGCCGGGGGAGGCAGTTTGAACTGCGCTACGTGCTCCGCCTGCTGCCCCCCAGCAGCACAGTCGGCGGCGCGCGGCGGGTAGCGCTGCGGCTGGTGCGCCTGCCGGTGCGCAGCGAGGGCGGCGCCGACCTGCGCGGAGCCGAAACCTACGCGCTGCCCCGGACGCTGTCGACGGCCCCTGCCTTCGCTCGGCGTGACGCGGGCCTCCTGCGGCTGCTGGAGGTGGCGGCCACCCCCACCCACGAACCTGGGCGCTGGCAGGAAGAACTGCACGCCCTGAACGACCACCCGGCGGCCGACCTGCTGCTGGAGCAGTTGCTGGAAACGGGCCGCCTCTGCTGGGAGCGCCCTGAACTGCCCCTCCTGCGGGGACCGGACCTGCGCGGCACCCTGGCCTGGCTGGCCGATGGACGCGGCGCCCAGACGCCGACCCTTCACCTGGAAGACGCGCCTAACGCTGTAGTGCTGCCCACCCCGCGCCCCTGGGCGGTGCAGCCCCAGGCGCAGCAGCTCTGCCGCGTGCAGGTGGGCGCGCCCGCCGACACAGTGGCGCGCTTTCTGGCAGGGCCGGCCCTGCCTCCCGCGCAGGCGGTGGCGCTGGCCCACGCCATCACGGCGTCTGGGCTGAACCTGCCCATTCCCCAGACGGTGCAGGTGCGCGAGGAGCGGCTGCCGTACACCCCGCAATTGCACCTGAGCGCGCGCCCAGCCCTCCACCACGCTTATAGCGGCGCCCGCACCCCGGTGACGCTGCCCGTCGCCGAACTGCGCCACGCCTACGCGGGCCTGACGGTGCCGGACGCCCACAGCCCCGGTGGGCCGGCCGTGTTCCGGGGCGGCGTCCTGACCCGCGTGACCCGTGACCCGGAGGCCGAGCGCGAGGCCGCGCACACCGTCGCCCTGGCCGGCTTTCTGACCCTGGACGACGCTTACGGCCACGAATACACCCTGAGTGCCCCCGGCGACACCGAGACCCTGCTGACGGCCGGTGACGACGACGCCTGGATGGACTTCATGCGCCGGGGCCGGGCCGACCTGGAACTGCAAGGGGTCAGTGTCCACGTTCACCCCGATTTTCCTCTGAATTACGCCGAGATCACCGACTGGTACGGCGAGGCCGACGACAGCCACGGCGGCTGGTTCACCCTGGACCTGGGCATCGTGGTGGACGGGCAGCGCCTCTCGCTGATTCCCATCCTGGCCGACCTGATCGCCCGCCAGCCGCACCTCTTTACTCCTGAAGCCCTGGCGGAGCTGCCCGACGATGAGGTGCTGCACGCATCCCTGGACGATGGCCGCCGCGTGGCGCTGCCTGCTGGCCGGGTGCGGGCGATTCTGGGCGTGCTGGTGGAGTTGAATCTGCGTGACCTGCCGCCAGGGCCCCTGAGGCTCCCGCTGCTGGACGCCGCCCGCCTGGCCCAGCTGGAAGAGGCGGTGCAGGCCCGCTGGCTGGGCGCCGAGCGCCTGCTGGAACTGGGGCGCCGCCTGCGCGACTTTACCGGTGTGCGTGACATCGAGCCGCCGCCGGGGCTGAGGGCGGACCTGCGCCCCTATCAGCGCCAGGGCGTGGCCTGGCTGCAATTCCTGCGGGAATACGAGATGGGCGGCATTCTGGCCGACGACATGGGGCTTGGTAAGGCGCAGCCACTGGACGCCCGCCTCCTGACGCCGCTGGGCTGGCGCCGAATGGGCGAGGTGCAGGTGGGGGACCACGTTATCGGCCGTGACGGGCGCCCCACTCGGGTGATTGGCGTCTATCCACAGGGGAAGCGGCCTATCTACCGCGTGACCCTGACCGACGGCGCCAGTGTGGAGGTAGATGAGGAGCATCTCTGGGCCGTGAACACCCCGGTTCGCAAGCGGCGCGGCCTGCCGGAACGGGTGCTGACCACCGCGCAGATTCGGGCCTCGCTGACCGACGCGGCAGGCAACCTTAGGCATTACCTCCCGGTGGTGGAGGCGGTGCAGTTTGCGCCGCAGGCCTTATCCGTTGACCCCTATACCCTGGGTGCTCTGCTGGGCGACGGCCACCTGACGCATGGGTTGGGCATTACGTCAGAAGACGAGTTGGTTGGGGCCCTGGCGTTGCCTGCGGGCGTGGAAGCCCGGCACGCCGAGCGCCTGACGGAGCGGGTCAGCACCTACCGACTGGTGAGTGGCGGGCGCTGGACCCCCAACCCGCTGAAAGATGACTTGAAAGCCCTGGGCCTCCACGGCTGCAACGGCCGGGCCAAGTTCATTCCGGAGGTGTACCTGCGCGGCAGTCCCGAACAGCGGCTGGCCGTGCTGCAAGGCCTCCTGGATACCGACGGTTACGCAGGCGTGGTGATTGAGTACGCCAGCGTGTCCGAAGCCCTGGCGCGCGGCGTGGTGGAACTGGTGCAGTCGCTGGGGGGCACTGCCCGTCTCCGGCAGAAGGTGACCACGCACGTCTATCAGGGAGAGAGGCGCACCGGCCACGCCTGGCGCGTGACACTCAAGCTGCCTGCGCATCTTGACCCTTTCCGGCTGACCGCCAAACTGGCTGCATATCGCCGCCCCACCAAGTACCCCCCCAGCCGGGGCATTAAGAGCATTGAGTACGTGGGCGAAAAGGAAGCCCAGTGCATTGCTGTGGCTGCCGCCGACCGGCTGTACGTCACCGAGGCTTATATCGTCACGCATAACACGGTACAGGCCCTCGCGCACCTGCTTCTGGAGAAAGACTCTGGCCGCGCCGACCGTCCCAGTCTCGTCGTGGCGCCCACCAGCGTCATCGGCAACTGGCAGGCCGAAGCCGCCAAGTTTGCCCCAGAGCTGCGGGTGCTGACCCTGCACGGCAAGGACCGCCGCGCCCAGTTTGCCCAGATTCCGGCCCATGACCTTGTGCTAACCACCTACCCGCTGCTGCCGCGTGACATCACCGAACTGGGCGCATTTTCCTACCACCTGGTCATTCTGGATGAGGCCCAGAACATCAAAAACACGCGCACAGCGGCGGCCAAGGCGGCGGGCAGCTTGTCCGCCCGGCACCGGCTGGCGCTGACCGGTACGCCGCTAGAAAACCACCTGGGCGAGCTGTGGTCGCAGTTCAACTTTCTGGCCCCAGGTCTGCTGCACGACGAAAAGACCTTCCGTGACCTCTACCGCACGCCCATCGAAAAGCGCGGTGAGGCCAGTCGCCGCGCCGCCCTGTCGGCTCGCGTGCGCCCCTTTATCCTGCGGCGCGAGAAGCGGGACGTGGCGCGCGAACTGCCGCCCAAGACCGAGATTCCGGTGCGCGTGACCCTGGACGGCGATCAACGCGACCTTTACGAAACGGTGCGGGTCACCACCGAAACGCGGGTGCGCGAGGAATTGCGTGCGCGGGGCCTGGCGCGCAGCACGATTGCCATTCTGGACGCGCTCCTGAAGCTCCGGCAGGCGGTCACCGACCCCAGGCTGGTCAAACTGGAGGCCGCGCGCGGCGTGCAGGGCAATGCCAAGTTCGACTGGCTGCAAACCCACCTGCCGCAAATGGTGGAAGAGGGCCGCCGCGTGCTGATTTTCAGCGGCTTTGCCACCTTGCTGCGTCACCTGGAAGACTGGCTGCGCGAAGAAGGCATGCCGTATTCCATGATTACTGGCAGCACGCAGGACCGCCAGGGTCAGATTGACGCCTTTCAGAGCGGCAAAACCCACGTCTTCCTGATTACCCTTAAAGCGGGCGGCGTGGGCCTGAACCTGACGGCCGCCGACACCGTGATTCACTACGACCCCTGGTGGAACCCGGCGGCCGAGGAGCAGGCGACGGACCGCGCCTACCGGATTGGTCAGGACAAACCGGTCTTCGTTTACAAACTGATTGCGGCGGGCAGCGTTGAGGAGCGCATTCTCGACCTCCAAGCCCGCAAAGCCAGCCTGGCGCGCGGCATTCTGGACGGTGGGCTGAGCGACGCCACCCAACTGACAACGGCCGACCTGGACCGGCTGTTTGCACCGCTGGAGGACGAGGAAGACGTGGTGGCTGGCTAAAACGGGTGTGTCTTGCCGTGGGTGCCTGCCGCTTAGGGGCAATCCCGGAACGTCAGGCCTGTCTTTCCACTCTGCCTTTCGGAAAAGTTCAAAGTGTGCCCAAAAGTCCAGGGGAACGAGCCAGCATCTTGGTAGCTGAAAGAGTACGTTCCAGGCTGCGTGTACCTATATGAAATGGGAAGGTCGAACGTGTGCGTTCTCGTGACCTCTCCGTCTCCCCACGTCAGCACGAGGTCTTCATCTCTCTGCGGTTCGCGGTAGTCAAAGAGGGAAACTGTGACCAGAAAGTCGTCCTGCTCCTTGATTTCCAGATGCGCGACTCTTCTCGGCCAGCGCAGTGAGTTGCTCAGGTATGGAGTCCAGACTGTCTCAATAGCTTCGTAAGTGCCGCCTTGGTCCTGGCCCAGAAGCCATTCAAGCTCGCGCGCTTCTCTTAACCCCATGCCGAAGGCGTTCATTGCCAGGGCGTAAGCTTCAAATCTGCTGACCTCTGGGCGGGTCAGAAGGTCCCGCGCGAGCGCTGTGCCTGAAGTGCCTTGCCGCGCCTGCCGCCGCAGGTCCAGAACGAGGCGAACGCGGCCACTGACGTTCATGTGTTCTCCTGTGAGGTGGCGACCTGTGGATTGGTGGGTGAAAAGGACACCTGCTGCCCCACAATGTCCTGCGCCAGTGACCCTTTAAGTTTTGCGATGACCACTGCGGCGGCGGCCTGGGAAGAGCCCGTGCTCAGTTCCCTGTCAACACACTCAACCCCCAGCACCTGCAAAGAGCGGTGGTCATGGGGGGCGGGAAAGCCGCTGACCCAATCGCCTTTCCTGACCGTGCCTTCAAGGTCGGCCAGTTCCAGCGCCCAGCCTCTTCCATGAACTTGAAAGGCGGCACTCACGACAGCGGAGGCTGAGGAACCAGGCATGCCACCAAGTCTAGAGAGATGAAGTGTGCAAAGACTGCTCAAGTAATGGCCAGACCCTTTTGTGTAGACAGCCCCCAGCCTCTGGCCCCTGCTTAACTTTCCCCTGCGCGCTATGCTGCGGCGGTATGACCGTTGCCCGCGCGTGGTGGTGGCCCAGTTTCGCCTGGGTCTAAGCTTCGCTGTTCCCTTAACCGGACGCGCCCAGGTGGAAAACTTCCATCCGGGCGTTTTTTTGTGTGCCTCAGAGGAGACCCATGACGCTGCCCCCCACTGACCGCGCCCCGCTGGCTGTTGCCGTGCAGGAGCTGAACGCCGACCTCGACACGCCGGTCACCGCCTACCTGAAAGCCGCGCAGGGCGAGGAGGTCGCCTTCCTGCTGGAAAGCGTGGAGGCGGGCGAGAAGCTGGGCCGGTACTCCTTCATCGGGGTAGGCGAGCAAGGCCGGTTTGAGGCGCGGGGCGGGCAGGTGGTCAGCAGCGGCCTATTTGGCGAGTTTGCGGGGCCAGAAGCCGACCCCCTGGCGCGGCTGTATCACGGGGTCACGCGCGGAGAGGTTGCGGGCACAGTGCCGCTGCCCGCTGGCCTGCCCGCGCTGATTGGTGGCGCGGTGGGCTACGCCGCCTACGACCTCATTCGCAGCTACGAGCGCCTGCCGGACGACAACCCCGACGAGCTGGGGGTGCCGGACGCCTGTTTCGTGGCGCCGCGCGGGATGGTTATTTACGACCACCTCAAGCACCGCCTGATCGCTGTGGCGGTGGCCGCAGACCAGGCCGGGGCCGATGCCGAGGTGGCGGGGTTGGTGGGCCGATTGCGCGGCCCCCTCCCCCCGGTGCCGGGTCAGGCAGGGGCCGCTGCCCCCAGCTTTAGCAGCAACTTCACGCCTGAGGGCTTTCAGGCAGCTGTCAACCGCGCGCTGGAGTACATCCGCGCCGGGGACATCTTTCAGGTGGTGCCCAGCCAGCGCTTCAGCGCCGACCTGGGCGAGCTGCACCCATTCGCGCTGTACCGCGCCCTGCGCCGGGTCAACCCTAGCCCCTACCTGGGCTACTTGCAACTTGGCCCTGTCACGCTGGTCGCCAGCAGCCCCGAGAGTCTGCTGGCCAGCGACGGCGTGCGTGTGACCACCCGGCCCATCGCAGGCACCCGCCCGCGCGGCCAGACCCCAGAAGCCGACGCCACCCTGGCCGAAGAACTGCTGGCCGACGAGAAGGAACGCGCCGAACACCTGATGCTAGTGGACCTGGGCCGCAACGACCTGGGCCGGGTCAGCCGCTACGGCAGCGTGCGCGTGCAGGACGCCTTTGCCATTGAGCGCTATAGCCACGTCATGCATATCGTCTCTAGCGTGACGGGCGAACTGCGCCCCGGTCAGACGCCCCTGCACGCCCTGGCCAGCGTGCAGCCGATGGGCACGGTGTCCGGCGCCCCCAAAATTCGCGCCATGCAGATTATCGACGAGCTGGAGCCGGTGCGGCGTGGTCCCTACGGCGGCTCGTTTGGGTACATCGCCTTTGACGGCAGCATGGACATGGCCCTGACCCTGCGCACCATGGTTATTACGGATGGCCGCGTGCATATCCAGGCCGGCGCCGGCGTGGTCGCCGACAGCGACCCTGCCGCCGAAGAGCAGGAAACGCGCAGCAAGGCGGCGGCCCTGATGCGGGCGGTGGAGATGGCTGCTGGTGGGCTGTAAGTGGAGAGTGGGCCGTGGTGAGTGGAGAAAATAAAGGTGCGCCGGGAAGTGTGCGCGACCTGGTGATCTGGCAGGAGGGGATGCAACAGGTCGAAGCCATCTACGCCGTTACGGCTTGCTGGCCGGGGTCAGAGCTGTATGGCCTTACCAGTCAGGCTCGCCGGGCAGGCATTTCGATTCCGGCAAATATTGCTGAGGGTGTCGGCCGTGGGTCGGCGGCGGAACTCGCGCGCTTTTGCCGAATTGCTCTTGGCTCGGCATATGAACTGATGACGCACCTGAAGTTTTCAAGCTCAGAAGAGCTTGAGCCCGCCTTGGCCCCTCTCTCTTAATGCGCCGTATCACCCGTTTCATCCAGATTCAGGAGACCCGAAAATGACGCTGACCGACCTACTCCCCACTTCCCATTCCCCACTAACCGTCCTCCTTATCGACAACTACGACTCGTTTACCTACAACCTCGTCCAGTATTTCGGTGAACTGGGCTGTGACCTGACCGTCTGGCGCAACGACGCCTTCACGCTGGACGAGGTGCGGGCGCTCAATCCCGACGCCATCGTGGTCTCGCCGGGGCCGTGTACGCCCGCCGAGGCGGGACAAAGTGTGGCCGTGATCCGCGAACTGGGCTCCACCTATCCGCTGCTGGGCGTGTGTCTGGGGCACCAGAGCATCGGGGCGGCGTTTGGCGCGCAAGTGGGGCGGGCGCGGCAGCCGGTCCACGGCAAGACCAGCCCGGTGCGGCATGACGGGGCTGACCTGTTTGCTGGCTTGCCCGACGGCGTCACGGTCACCCGCTACCACTCGCTCGTGGTGCGTGACCTCCCGCCCGAACTGGTGGCGATCGCGTGGACGACGGACCCCGAAGAAGAGATTGTGATGGCGCTGCGGCACCGGGAGTACCCCGTTTACGGCGTGCAGTTTCACCCCGAGAGCGTCGCCACCCAGGGCGGGATGGACATGCTGCGCAATTTCCTGACGGCGGTGCGCGAGCATCAGGCCATGAGGGGACAGCAGGCAGAAGGGCGCGGCGCGTGACGGCCATACACGCGCGGCTGATGAACGGCGAGCGGCTCTCGCAGGTCGAGGCGGCGGCTTTCATGCGCGAGGTGATGGTGGGTGACATGAGCAGCGTGCGGCTGGCGGCGGCGCTGGCGGCCCTGCGCGTGCGCGGCGAGACCGCCGAGGAAATCGCGGGGTTTGCCCAGGCCATGCGGGAAAACGCCGTGCGCGTTCAGGTGCAGCCGCGCGAGGTCTTGCTGGACGTGGTGGGCACGGGCGGCGACGGCGCGCACACCTTTAACATCTCGACCACCACCGCGTTCGTGGTGGCCGGGGCGGGGGTGCCTGTCGCCAAGCACGGCAACCGCGCCGCCAGTAGCCGCGCGGGCAGCGCCGATGTCCTTGAAGCCCTGGGCGTCAATCTGGACGCCGCGCCCGAAGTTGTCGAGGACGCCATCAACACCCTGGGCGTGGGGTTTATGTTTGCGCGCAACTACCACCCCGCACTGCGCCACGCCGCGCCCATCCGCTCGGAACTGGCCGCCCGCACCGTCTTTAACATCCTGGGGCCGCTGTCTAACCCGGCGGGCGCCACGCATCTGGTGGTGGGGGTCTTCAAGCCCGAACTCACGCGCACCCTGGCCGAGGTTCTGCGGCTGCTCGGTGCCAGCGGCGCTACGGTCGTTCACGGTGCGGGTCTGGATGAATTTACGGTCTGCGGCGTCAATACGGTGTCGGGCCTGCGTGGCGGTGAAGTCGTGGACCGCGAACTGCACCCCGAGGAGGCGGGGGTGGCGGTCCACCCACGCGCGGCCATCGTGGGCGGCACGCCCGCCGAGAACGCCGAGATTACCCGCGCGCTGCTGACCGGGGGCGGTACACCCGCCCAACGCGACATCGTGGCCCTGAATGCCGGCGCGGCGCTGCGCACCGCTGGCCGCGCCGACAGCATCCGCGAGGGGGTCGAGCAGGCCCGCGAGGTGATGCTCGGCGGCGAGGGCTGGGCCATGCTGGAGCGCTACGCGGCCCACACGCAGCGCGGCGGGGTCAGGCTGTAGCCTGCCGGACATGCTCCTGTTTCCCGCCGAGCCGTTTTCCGCCCGCGTGCCCGACGAGGCCTACTGCGCTGAACTGGACGCGGCGCAGGCGCTGGGTCTGAACACTGCGCTGCTGGACTTTGAGGCGCTGCTGGACGGTGACCTGACCCGTGCCCTGCGCTGGGTGCCGGCCGGGGAGGGACAGGCGATCTTCCGGGGCTGGATGATGGCCCCGGACACCTATGCGGCCCTCTTTGACGCCCTTCAGGGGCGAGGCTGGACGCTGCTCAACACGCCCGCGCAGTACCGGCACACCCACTGGCTGCCCGACTCGTTTCATCACATCGCGCCCCACTCGCCCGACACGCGCTGGATTCCGGCGGCCACACCGGGCGCCCTGAACTGGGCCGAGGTGGACGCGGCGCTGGCCGCCCTTGGCCCAGGGCCAGTGGTGGTCAAGGATTACGTCAAGTCCCGCAAGCACGAATGGACTGAAGCGTGTTTTATTCCTGACGCGGCTGATCTCGGCCACGCCCGCACAGTGATTCGCACCTTTGCCGAGCGGCAGGGAAGTGGCTGGCAGGGCGGTCTGGTGCTGCGCCGCTTTGAACCCTTTCAGGCGCTGGCCACGCACTCCCGCAGCGGCATGCCGCTGACCCGGGAATACCGCCTCTTCGTGGTTGACGGTCAGCTGGCGGCCCAGGCCGAATACTGGGAGGAGGGGGAGTATCCCTCTCAGGCGCTGCCGACTGGTTGGCTGGCTGAGGTGATAGGGAGGGTGGACAGTCGCTTCTTTACCGTAGATGTGGCCCAGCGCAAGGACGGCGTGTGGCGCGTGGTGGAACTGGGCGACGGTCAGGTGGCGGGCCGGCCGGAGCGCCTCTCCCCAGAGGCCCTGATGCAGGCGCTGTCAGCAGTTGGATGCTGAAGACAGATCATGAGCTGAATCACTTGACGCTTGCTCCACACGTGACATGCACCGCGCCAGCGAGGTAGAAGGATTCGTCGAAGGGGCGCACCCCTAAGGCACCGGCGTAGTGGCGCAGACAGGTCAGGTCAAAGCGGCGTTGGCGTCTCCGAAACCGGTAGCGCACAGTGTCCTCGAAGGGAAGGGGCGTTCCCAACTGCCAGAAGCGCCAGAAGCCATTCTGGTTGCGCAGGCCGACAGAACGCCGCCAGTCAGAGCGGTGCGGCTCCAGAACGGTGAACCCCAACGCTTCTGTCGGCTCGGTGTTCGTCTGCCAGGGAAGGGCCTCGATCCAGAGGGCCCGGCAAGCGAGGCTACGGGCCAGATCAGGAACAATGGCCTGCATGTTGGTGCCCAGGGGATAATCATTGAAGTAAGCCGTCCACCTGCTGTCAGTTGGCACGAAGAGGTGTGGACGCCCCAGAAACGACAGAGGCCGCAGCCGCATCAGACTGTTGCCTGTCTGTTCCTGAAGAGGCGGGGAAGTCCTGCAGGCGCGCCCCAGCGCCCGCTGCTGCGTTCCGAACCCCTGCACCACCTGCGGCAGCGGCGCCTCCAAAAAACTCAGTTGCGTTGTGGTGGGGAGGGCCGCGCCCCCGAAAGGCAGCTCATCGGCCAGGATGAGGGGCACCTGTTTTACTTCGGCGGCAGCAGCAGTTTGCCTTCCAGCGGCGTGCTCAGCACGATGCTGGTGTCACAGGTAAAGCCCATATTGATCAGCTCGGTCAGCATGGATTCCAGGGCGCCCACGTCGGGCACCGCCACCTTCAGGATGCAGGAGTTGTCCCCGGTGACCGAGTGGCACTCCAGCACGCCGTCGTGTTTGCCCGCCCAGCGCACCAGCGTGGGGTCGTTGCGGCCGCTGTCCTGCACCCCGATAAACGCCGTGATGGTGCGGCCCAGGGGCTTACTGGCGACCCTGACGCCGTAGCCCAGAATCACCCCCGCGTCTTCCAGGCGGCGCACCCGCTCAGTCACGGCCGGGGCCGACAGCCCGACGCGGCGGCCCAGTTCACGCATGCTCAGGCGTGAATCGGTTTGCAACTCCTGCAGGATGCGGTGATCGAGAGGGTCAAGGGTGCCGCCGGACTGTCTCATGGCGCCCACCTTAGCATTTGGAAGGTTAGGGGTGGCGTTTGAGAGTTTTCTGTCTGCTTGAGGTGTGCATTGTGGGGGCGGCGGGCATTCCAAAGGCACGTGTAGAACGCGGAAAATAAAGGAGAACTCAATTTCTGTTTCACCCTTTTGCCCCGGAGGCCCCCATGCCCATTCACCCCCAGGCCACAGTCCGCAGCCAGCAGATGCTCCCCCGCAACCACCGCGCCCCCAAGTGGGCCGACGTGCCTGACGCCCAGTGGTACGACTGGAAATGGCAGCTGAAAAACCGCATCAACTCGGTGGCCGAGCTGGAAGAGGTCATTCGCCTGACCCCCAGCGAGCACGCGGGCGCCAGCGCCGATGGCATTTTCCGGCTGGACATCACGCCGTACTTTGCGTCCCTGATGGACCCGGAAGACCCCACCTGCCCGGTGCGGCGCCAGGTCATTCCCACGCACCACGAACTTGAGCCCTTCACGGCGATGATGGAAGACAGCCTGGCCGAGGACAAACACAGCCCCGTGCCCGGCCTGGTGCACCGCTACCCCGACCGTGTGCTGATGCTGGTCACGACACAGTGCGCGTCCTACTGCCGCTACTGCACCCGCAGCCGCATTGTGGGCGACCCCACCGAGACCTTTAACCCCGCCGAATACGAGCAGCAGCTGAACTACCTGCGCAACACGCCCCAGGTGCGCGACGTGCTGCTCTCGGGCGGCGACCCCCTGACCCTGGCGCCCAAAGTCCTGGGTCGCCTGCTGGCCGAGCTGCGCAAGATTGAGCACATCGAGATCATCCGCATCGGCACGCGCGTGCCCGTGTTTATGCCCATGCGCGTCACGCAGGAACTGTGCGATGTTCTCAGCGAGAACCACCCAGTCTGGATGAACATCCACGTCAACCACCCCCGCGAAATCACGCCGGAAGTGGCTGAGGCCTGTGACCGCCTGACCCGCGCCGGCGTGCCGCTGGGCAACCAGAGCGTGCTGCTGCGCGGCGTGAACGACCACCCGGTCATCATGCAGAAGCTGGTGCGCGAGCTGGTCAAGATTCGCGTGCGGCCCTATTACATCTACCAGTGCGACCTTGTGCACGGCGCTGGCCACCTGCGCACCACCGTCAGCAAGGGCCTGGAAATCATGGAGAGCCTGCGCGGCCACACGTCCGGCTACAGCGTGCCGACCTACGTTGTGGACGCCCCTGGCGGCGGCGGCAAGATTCCGGTGGCGCCTAACTACGTGCTGTCTCACAGCCCCGAGAAGCTGATTCTGCGCAACTTTGAAGGCTACATCGCCGCCTACAGCGAACCGACTGATTACACCGGCCCCGACATGGTGGTGCCCGACGATTGGCAGCGCAAGGAGCCCGGCCAGAGCGGCATCTTCGGTCTGATGGAAGGCGAGCGCATTTCCATTGAACCCAAGGAATTCAGCGAGAGCCGCAACCGGCCCGGCGCCACCAAGCACCGCCTGAACAGCCGCGAAGACAAGTGGGTCGCGCACGGCGTGGGCGCCGCTGTGACCGATACCGCCCCCGACGGCATGGTGCAGGCGCCGCAGCCGGTCGAAGGTGAAGCGCAGGCCGTCAGCGGCGACTGAAAAGAGATAAGCGTATGGGTGCCTTCGATGTCCTGATCGTTCCTCGAAAGTGTGAAGGTTGCCAAACCTTTGTTCAGAGCCGCTGCCAGTTCAAGTATGGGACGCCCTGGCAAAGAGAATTTTCATTCGGCGATGAATTGACGTGGGAAAGCAAACCCATACGCTGGAACGGTCAGCCCATGACTGGCCTGATTTCTGTAGACGCTGAAATTGAGCCATGCCCCGTCTGTGAATTTGAATATGAATTCAGCATCGTCTACATCGATGACGGCAGATTTATCGGAGCTGGTCGAAATGGCGAAAGATTTCGATTTAAGAGTGATGAATACGCCACCGCAGTATTGAACTGTTTGCACGACGAATCCACATCTATAGAGGAGTCCCCATGACCACCCTGCCAAAGCCCCGCCAACCCGAACTCAAAACCGCTCTCCCTGGCCCGAACACCGCCGCCATCATGGAGCGTGACCGGGCGCACCTCTCCACCTCCTACATGCGTCCTTACCCCTTCGTGCCCGAGCGCGGCGAGGGCGTGTGGCTGACCGATGTGGACGGCAACACCATGCTGGACTTCTTTGCCGGCATTGCGGTGTCCACCACCGGCCACGCCCACCCGCATGTCGTGAAAGGCGTGCAGGAGCAGGTGGCGAAGTTTACGCACGTCTGCCTGACCGACTACCCGCAGGAAATCACCACCAGCCTGGCCGAGCGGCTGGTCAAGCATGTGGAAAAGCCCGGTGAAAAGTGGCGCGTGTTCTTCTCCAACTCGGGTGCCGAAGCTGTCGAGGCGGCCGTCAAACTGGCTCGCAACCACACTGGGCGCCAGCACATTATCTCGACGATGGGCAGCTTCCACGGGCGCACCTACGGCGCCATTACACTGACCGGCAGCAAAACCAAGTACAAGCGCGGCTTCGGCCCGTTGCTGCCCGCCGTATCCCATGTGCCCTACCCCAACCCTTTCCGCCCCCCGCTGGGCAGCACCCCCGAGACCTGCGGGCAGGCGGTGCTGGCACACATTGAAGAACTGTTCGTGGGCATCCTGCCTGCTGATGAGGTCGCGGCCATCATCGTCGAGCCCATGCAGGGCGAGGGCGGTTACATCGTGCCGCCGGCCGACTTCCTGCCGGGCCTGCGGGCCCTGTGCGACAAGCACGGCATCATGCTGATTTTCGATGAGGTGCAGGCCGGGATGGGCCGCACCGGCAAGATGTTCAGCTTCCAGCACTTTGACGTGCAGCCCGACATCATCACGTCCGCCAAGGGCATTGCCTCGGGCATGCCGCTGGGGGCGCTGCTGGCCAAGGACAGCGTCATGACCTGGCCGGTGGGCTCGCACGGCTCAACCTACGGCGGCAACCCCGTGGCGGCGGCGGCCTCGCACGCCACGCTCGACCTGCTCGAAGGTGTCATCAAGCATCCTGGCTGCGGCGACAGCTTGATGACTAACGCCTCATTGGTGGGCGACTACATCATGGCCGAGCTGAAGGGCATGCAAGCAGAATTCCCGTTCCTGGGCGATGTGCGTGGCCGGGGCCTCTTTATCGGGCTGGAATTCGTAAAGCCTGACGGCAGCCCAGACGGCGCCCTGCGCGACCGCGCCAGCATGGCGATGTTTGAAAAGGGTCTCCTGAACCTTGACTGCGGTGAGGCGGTTATCCGCATCAGCCCGCCTCTGATTCTCACGAAGGAAGAGGCGGCGACGGGCCTGGAGATCATGCGGGCAACGCTGAGAGAGCTGAAGTAAGGAACGGGGTTTGAACAGCGGGGAGCGTGGTGAGGAAAACCTCAGACCACGCTCCCCGCTTTTGATTCCCCCTCTTTACCGCTCTTCTGTCTGCGCGTCTGGTAAAAGGGTCCAGTCGTTTGTGGGCAGCGCGCCGCTGGTCAGGCGGAACGTGGTGTCTACCTCGGCGCCCTTGGTGATGGCAGTCACATCCAGCGTCATGCGGTTCCAGCCCTGGGTCAGCTGACCGGCAACCACGATGGTCATTTTGTTCAAGTAGCCCTGCTCCCGCCACTGACAGGACTGGGTGCCCCGCATCTGAACAGGCCGCTCGGCGTAATACATCAGTCCGGTCTGGGTGCGGCCAAGACTGGCGGCCTGGGCCTCGTCGTACTGGCCAGTGCTGATCACCGAGAAAATCTCACCCCCCGTGTTGACCGCCTTGACACTCAGTGCCAGTTGCACCACGCGGGCTGTGGGGTCGCTGGTCTGGATGGCCCCGGTGCAGGTGGCCCCCGGCGGCGGCTCAAACAGCGTGGCGGGCAGAGGGCTGCGGGTCGCTGGCGGCAACAGGCTGCTGTCCAGGGCGGCTGGCAACTTCAGGCTGAATTGCCCGCTGGCGCTCATGGGGGCGCTCACGATGACCTTGCTCACACCCAGGCTGCTCGCCACACGCCCCTCTACCTGGCCTGCGCCACCCCGCCACGGCACCGCGATCAGGGCCTCATCCGTGTGCTCTGACTGGGCTTTCACGGTGCCGGTGAGGGTGGTCTGGGCGGCGGCAGTGGTCCCGGCCGCCAGGCCAGTGAGAACCATCAGCGCAGCGCGGAGGACAGGGAGCTTCACCCGCTGAGTGGAGGCCAGAGGTGAGCCGTCCAGACACAACCTTTTAACCACGCGCTGCCTGCCCTGCGCGCGCCGCTTGCTGCCGTTCCAGTTCCGCCAGGGCGCCGGTCACATGGCTCATGGGGTTGGCGCTGCGGTGAACCCAGGCGACGGCCCCCTGCGGGTCAATCAGGAAGGTGGCGCGGGCGGCCATGTTCAGCAGTCCACCCAGACCGCCGATCACCCCGTAGGTGCGGCACAGGCTGCGGTCGCTGTCGGGAATCAGGGGGTAGCTCAGCGAGCAGCTGTCGCGGAAGGCCGCCTGCCGGGCTTCGGTATCGGTGCTGACGCCAACGACCTGGGCGCCCAGCCGCTCAAATTCTGGCAGGGCCGCTTCAAAGCGCTGCGCCTCGATAGAGCAGCCGGCCGAACTGGCACGCGGGTAAAAGTACAGCACCACCCACCCGCCCTGCAGGGCCGACAGCTGGACCTCGCGGCCATCGTCACTGCGGCGGGTAAAGTCGGGGGCCGGCTGGCCGACTTGAACACTCATGCGCCCGATTCTAGGCGCCGGCCCCTGCCTCCGTAGAATGCGGGGGTGAAGGTGTTGCTAACGCCGCTGCGGCCCTATAGCGGTCAGGTCGTCGTGGTGGGCGTGTCGGGCGGGGCCGACAGCGTGGCGCTGCTGCGGGCGCTGGTGCTGGCGGGCGCGCGGCCTGTGGCGGCGCACTTAGACCACGCCCTGCGGGCAGCCTCAGCGGCAGATGCAGTGTGGGTAGGCGAACTGGCCGCTGCGCTGGGCGTGCCGTTTGAAACGGTGCGGGTGGACGCGGCGGCAGTGGCGCAAAAGCGCGGCTGGAATCTGGAAGACGCCGCCCGGCGCCTGCGCGCCGACTTTCTGGGCCGCATGGCCCGGAAGCACGGCGCCCAGGCCATCCTGACGGCCCACACCCGCCGCGACCAGGCCGAAACGGTGCTGCTGGCGCTGCTGCGCGGCGAGGGCGTGTTGCACGGCATCCCCCCGGTGCGCGGCTGGGTTCACCGCCCCTGGCTGGCGGTGGCCCGCGCCGACCTCGAAACCTTTTTGCATGCGTTGGGCCAGAGTTGGCGCGAGGATGAAACCAACGCCGACCCCACCTATACCCGCGCCTGGCTGCGCGGGGCGGTCATGCCGGTCCTGGCTGCCCGCTTTCCCAGCGTCGAGGCCGCGCTGGCCCGTGTCGCGCAGTACCAGGCCCAGGATGACGCGGCGCTGCGGGCGCAGGCCAGCCGCCTCACGGCACACGGCCCGCTGGAGCGGCAGCCGCCTGCCGTGCTGCGCCGCTGGATGCACGCGCAGTTGTCGGGCGCGGGCCTGCGGTTTCATGCCGGTCATCTGGAGCAGCTGGTCGGGGCACTAACGGCAGGGGAGACCGCGCACCTCACGTTGCCGGATGCGCGCGCCGTGACGGTGACGGGCTCGAAGCTCTGGCTGGCCCCCGTTTCTTTGCCCGAGCCCGCGTTTGTACTGCCGGCCGGCTGGCAGCGGCGCACCCGGCAGCCCGGCGACCGCATCACCTTGCCCGGCGGCACGCGCAAGCTCAGCGACGTGCTGACCGACCTGAAGGTGCCGCGTGAGGACCGGGACCAGGTGCTGCTCCTGGTGTCAGGAGAGGAGGTGCAGTGGGTAGGGGTACAGCCCCCCGTGTGGGCGGTGGGCGCGCGTGAACAGGTGGGCGCCCCACCCGACCCCTGGCACGCCGCGATGGGGGAGGCGCTGGTGCTGGCGCACCAGGCCGCTGCGGCCGGCGAGGTGCCTGTGGGCGCCGTGGTGCTTGGCCCAGACGGCGCCGTGGCAGGCCGGGGCCGCAACACCAGCCGCGAACACGTCGACATGACCCGCCACGCCGAGCTGGCCGCCCTGCGAGAAGCCGCCCGCACTCTGGGCACCCCCTACCTGACGGGCTGCACCCTGGTCGTGACCCTGGAACCCTGTCCCATGTGCCTGGGCGCCGCGCTGGAGGCCCGCGTGGGGCAGATTGTCTACGGCGCCCCCAACTCCAGAGCCGGGGCGCTGGGGGGCCAGCACGACCTGCTCACCGCCCACTGGGGCCACGCGCCGGGGGTGACCGGCGGCGTGCGCGCCCGCGAAGCGGCCCGGCTGCTGCGCCAGACGTTTCAGGCGGTGCGGGCCGCCAAACAGCCGGACGGCCCCCCATGAAGCTCGCCGCTGACACCCTGACGTGGCACGACGCATCTATAGACGCCCTTCACGCTGACCCGCCGCATCTGGTCTGGACGATTCAGGTGTTCCGCTGGGACATTCACTAGGACGGGGATGCGCAGCCCGGCCAGCTGGTCTTTGAGGATGTCCAGGGTGTTGAGGCCCAGCACGACCTGCAGGGGGTGCCCCTGACCGGCGAGGTGGCTTGGGAGGTCTTAGAAGCCCAGTTCGGGCGCCTGGGCGATGAGCTGCGCTGCCGCTTTCTGCTGGCCCTGCCGCTGGTGACCACGGCGCAGGGCGGCAGCGGCTACGCTGAAGTGGTGGTGTCGTGCCGCGACGCCTGGTTTGTGCCTGCATCTGAAGGGGAAGTGTAAAGGGGCCTCTGGCTGTGCCGTTCACCACTTGGGACAGAACTGACGTTATCGGGTGGGACCATCGCCGTTCTCACTCCAGCGCAGGCGGCGGCTGGTGGCGGGTCACTTCAGTCTTCTTGAGAGCCATCCTCAGGCCCTCTCTGTGGTATTCCGGCAGCCGTCCTGTTCCCGTGCAGGTATCTCGGTGCGTCCCGATAGCCTTGCTGACAGAACGGCTGGGGTCAGCGCTCATCTGTCGCCCCTCTTGAAAAGCGGACGCTCACCTCTGCCTGGCTTCCCTCATGCGTTAGCCTCCGGGGCGTGAAAGCAGGCAAGAAAGGACTGGGGTGCTGAGCGCCCTGACGCTGGCGGTGATCGGCATTGGGCTGCTGGCCGGGGTGCTGGGGGCCATCCTGGGTCTGGGCGGCGGTGTGGTGGTGGTGCCCGCCCTGGAATTTGTGCTGCCCCTGTTTGGCCGTGACATCACGATTGCGCAGGCCGTGGCGGTCAGTCAGATTGGCGTGCTGGCGGTGGGCCTCAGCGGCGCGGCCAGCTACTTGCAGCAGGGGCTGGTGCGGGCGCGCACCGGCTACCTACTCTCGCCCTACACGATTGTGGGCGGCGCGCTGGGGTCGTTTCTGGGGCTGGTGCTGCCGGGCCGTGCGGTGGCCACCGTCTTTGCGGCGCTCCTGCTGTATTCGGCGTATAACCTCCTGCGCGGCCTGAAACGGGTGGAGCAGGAGCGTCCCCCCAGCCGGCTGGTGCCGCCCGCCATGACCTTTGCCGGCGTCATGAGCGGCCTGCTGGGCATAGGCGGCGGCACGGTGCAGGTGCCGGTCCTGAACTTGATGGCTGGGGTGCCTATCCGGCAGGCGATTGCCACCAGCACCTTCATCATGGGCCTCACGGCAGTGGGCAACGCGCTGGTGTATCAGGCCGGTGGGCTGCTGGACGTACGCCTGGCGGCTGGGATTGCGCTGGGGGTGCTGCTGGGCGCGCGGGCGGGGGCCACCTTACAAAGCCGCATTCCCGCCGCGCAGCTCAAACTGCTGTTCAGCCTCCTGCTCATCTTCACCGCCGGGCAACTGCTCTGGAAATACTGGGGGCACGCATGAGTGCGGAGCCGCGCCCAGATACGGAGCTGGCTGGACTTCCTGCCTGGCTGTACCCGCTGGGCTTCTGGGTGGGGGTGGTGCTGCTGGCGCTGGGCCTGCTGGTGCCTTCTGCGGTGTGGGTGGGCGTGGTCTGGGTGGCAGCCGTGCCCGTGCTGGCCGCGCTGTGGGTGGCGCTGAGCGGCTGGCGCACGGACCGCCGCCTGAGCGTGGCGGCGCTGCTCGCCCTGGCAGGGCTGGGGCTGGTGGTTGTGGTCCGGCAGTTGCTCTGAGGGTTCAGAACAGGTGTGGGGTTCCACCTGACGTGCAATGGCATTAGGCGGTCAGTAGAGAAACAGGGCCTTGGGTTCGCCTTCCGCTGCCATTCGCTCTATCTGACGCCTGAATGTTTTGGATTTAGTTGATCTGTTCGGACTGACCCTGCGCCAGCTTCGTCGCGCCCTGTCGTCGCTGAGGCCTCTACACTGCTTCTATGCTTCCCGCATGGCGTTTTCGCAGTGAAGGTGGGCAACTGACGGCCTTTTGCACGGCGACGGGTGCCCGGCTGAGTAGCGGCCTCACGCCTACTCGACTTCGCGCACCAGAGCTGCTGGACGTGAAACTGACGGATGTGTGCAGCGTGGGCTGCGCGTTCTGCTATCAGGACTCGCGCCCAGACCGGCGCCATGCCCAGCTAGAGGACGTGGCCCAAATTGCCGCTGAGGCGGGCCGCGCCGGAGTTTTTGAGGTCGCGCTGGGTGGCGGCGAAGTCAGCGAATATCCGGATTTTCTGGCGGTCCTGCACCTGTTTCGGGGGGCAGGCGTCGTGCCCAACTTCACCACGCGGCGGATGCGGTGGCTGGCGCAGCTGTGGCCGCAGGTGCGGGGCCTTGTAGGCGGCGTAGCAGTCAGCGTGGGCCGCGCCGCCGAGGTGCGCCTGCTGGGCAGCCTGATTCCAGCGTCCGAGCGCCTCAGCGGGCAGTTGGTTGCCCAGGTGGTCATGGGGACCGTACAGCGGGAAGAATTGCGCTCGCTGGTTTGGGAAGCAGGCGCGGCAGGCATTCGCGTGACCCTGCTGGGCTTCAAGGATGTGGGACGCGGGCAGACGTTCCAGCCTTTGCCATACACCTGGTGGCTGGCCGACTTAGCCGACTATGTGCGGCACACGCCTGTCAGCATCGACACCGCACTGGCCGCCGAATGCCCGGCCGACCTGGCCGCGCTGCTGGTCCCTGGCTCGTACCACACCGAAGAAGGCCGCTTCAGCGCCTACGTGGACGCCGTGGCCATGACGCTGGCGCCCAGCAGTTATCACGCTGGGCCGGTGCATCCCTTTAGAGCCGACTGGCTCCAGCACTTCGCCTCGCCGGGTTTTGTGCAGGGGCCAGTCACGCCGCCGGCACGGGGTCGGGTCCGCCTGGGCTTCGCCACCAATTCCAGCAGCAGTCATTCTTTGGTGTTGCTGCGAGAACCCGTGGCGGATGACCCGGCTGATCCCGCCGAGTGGGAAGAGGCGTTTGCCACCAAGTACGGCGAGTTCACAGCCGCCAGCCTGGAGGCCAAAAGGTATTACCTAGCCGCCGTTCTGATGATGGCCCAGGAGCATCTTTTCCCTCGGCAGACAGAAGCCGAAGCGCAGGCCCTGATTCGCCGCCTCTGTGATCTCCCGGAAGGGGCACCCCTCAGCGCCGAAGGTATAGACCACCAGAGCGCCCTGTGGTTTAAGCCGAATCCGGCGGGGGCCGGCCCACACCCTCACCAGTTTGAGAGAGTGAAAACCGTGCTGCTGGCGCCGCCTACCAGCATCTTTGGTCGGAGCGACATGGGAGGCGACGAGGACGCGCTGCGCTGGCAGCAGGTGGACTTTATGCTGGACAGCGCCGACTTCATGTACATGCTCTCGCTGGACGAGGCCGAGCAGCCTCTCCCGCCGCGCACACCAGCGTTGAGCGAACCGCTGTACCTGCTGGGCCTGGTCCGGGGGCAGCGCTTTCTGGCCGTGGTGCAGCGCGCACTGGCGGCGGGCCTTTCCTGGGCGGAGGTCAAGGCGGCCTTGCTGGAAGGCGGCGAGGATGACGAAGAACAGGAGCCCGACCACCCAGCCCTGTTCCTGAAGGTGCTGGCTGCCGCTGGGCTACACCCCCCCGCTTTCCTGCTGGCTCAGCCAGACCGTGACCGGGCCACTGGGGGCGGGCAGTGGTTCTCGCTTTATCTGAAAGCCCCGCCTGAAGACCTTGACCGGTTCATGGCGCGACTTGAACGCCTCTGGGCTGAGGCCCCAGCGTTCTCGCACACAGTCCTTGACTACGCCACGTCTGACCTGGGGTTCAGCCGCTTTGACCGAGACCAGTTCGGCAAGCTGCTCAAGGCGCTAGAGAGGGGGGGGCGCTTTGTTACGGCTGTCGGTCCTGAGCAGTTCGGCATCTTCCTACGCATCACGGACTACCTGAAGCGCCTGTGAACGGGGATGCGCTGCCTGTGCTGAGTCCAGCCGAAGTGGCGGCCCTTCTGCCCCCGGACCTGGCAGAGAAGCCAGTCAGCTGGCTGGGAGAAGGCACTGACCACCGCGTCTACCGATTGGGCCAGGCGCGGGTCCTGCGCTTCCCCAACTGGTCCGGCGGGGGAGAGGCGCTGCGGAGAGAAGCGGCCCTGCTGACGGCCCTGGCCCCAGCGCTACCGTTGCCGGTGCCAGCCGTGCTGGGCTGGGGCCAGCCGGCGCCGTCATGCCCAGAAGGTTTCGCTGTGGCGCGCTGGCTGGACGGCCGCTCTGGTCTGGGTGTGGCGCTGCCTGCGCCTGACCAGGTGGGCCGAAGCCTGGGCCACTTCCTGAACGCCCTGCACCGCGTTCCTCGGTCGTCCATAGACCTTCCGACTGACCACGATCCCACCGGCGCGGATTGGCAGGAAGCCGCGCACGAGGACCTGGCGGCCGGAGGCGACCTCGTTGATTTGGCCTTCTGGGCGCGTGTCGTGGACTCGCCCCCGCCTCTAGACGTAGCCCTGGTGCCCATCCACGGTGACTTTGCCGCCGAACACGTTCTGCTGGATGTGGCTGGCCGGCCCTGCGGCGTGCTGGACTGGGCCGACGCCGCCCTGGGTGATCCGGCGCGCGACTGGGCCGGGCTGCTGCACTGGGCCGAGCCAGACCTGTTGGCTGCTGCGTTGGCGGTTGCGCCGCAACCGGCTGCCCTGCTGCGCCGCGCCGCTTGGTACGCCACCTGCCGCGCGCTGGGCGACCTGGCTTACGGTGTGGTGGAAGGCAAAGAAGCGTATATCCACGCTGGACAGCGGGCGCTCGACCACCTGGCGCGAGGCAGTGTGCAGGCGGTGGGGAAGCCCATCCTCTAACTTCGGCCCGCTGTATTCCTCGCCTGCCGCTTCCTTGCTCATGCCCCTCCGTTCAGTGGACAAACGCCCCTGCCCCGCCTTAAACTTGAACCGAGTCTAATTTTTCACCATCTCGCAGGAGGTCGCATGAAGATTCAGCCCCACCGTATTCAAAAGGCTGCCGTGCTCGGCGCGGGCGTCATGGGCGCTGCTATTGCCGCGCAACTCGCCAACGCCGGGATTCCCGTTTTGCTGCTCGACATCGTGCTGCCGGACAACCCCGACCGCAATTTCCTGGCCAAGCAGGGCGTCCAGCGCGCCCTGAAAGCCCGCCCCGCCGCCTTCATGGACGCGGGCCGCGCCGCCCTGATTACGCCCGGCAACCTCGAAGACGACCTGAAGAAACTGAAGGATGTCGACTGGATTCTGGAAGCGGTCATCGAGAAGCTGGACGCCAAGCGCGACCTGTGGGAGCGCGTGGAAAAGGTCGCCAAGAAGACAGCCATCATCTCCAGTAACTCGTCGGGCATTCCCATGCACCTCCAGATTGAGGGTCGGGGTGAGGATTTCCAGCGCCGCTTCGTGGGCGCGCACTTCTTCAACCCGCCGCGCTACCTGCACCTGCTGGAAGTCATTCCCACGCCCAAGACCGACCCAGAAGTCGTGAAGACCTTCAGCGAGTTTGCTGAAACGACGCTGGGTAAAGGCGTGGTTGTCGCCAACGACGTGCCCGGCTTTGTGGCCAACCGCATTGGCGTATACGGCATCGTGCGCGCCATGCAGCATATGCAGAAGGCCGGCCTGAGCCCCGCCCAGGTGGACCAACTGACCGGCCCCGCGCTGGGCCGCGCCAACAGCGCCACCTTCCGCACGGCGGACCTGTCGGGCTTGGACATCATCTACCACGTGGCCAACGACCTGGGCAAAGCCACGCCCGAAGACGAAGATTTCACTCTGACGCCTGCTTTCCGCGCGCTGGTGGAAGACAAGAAGTTCCTGGGCGACAAGACCGGCAGCGGCTTTTACAAAAAGACCAAGGACGAGAAGGGCAAAACCAAGATTCTGAACCTGAACCTGGACACCTTCGAGTACGAGGACCAGGGCAAGGTGAAAGTGCCCGCTGTGGACGCTGTCAAGGGGCGCCCCCTGGCTGACCGCGTGAAGGCGCTGTACGCCGCCGAAGGCCCCGAAGGCGAGTTCCTGCGCGGCGTGATGAACGACGGCTTCTGGTACGCCGCCAAGATGGCGGGCAACGTATCAAATCGTCTGCAAGACATTGACAACGCCCTGAAATGGGGCTTTGGCTGGGAGCAGGGGCCGTTCGAGACGATGGACACCCTGGGTGTGCAGACGGTCATCGCCAATCTGGAAGCAGAAGGGCGGCCTCTACCCCCCCTGCTGGCCGCCATGAAGGCCAGTGGCCGCCAAGCCTTCTACCAGGGCGAGGAAACCGTGACGCCCGCCGGCGAGGCCACGAAGTACGAGGCGCCGTACTTTATCCTGACCGACCTGAAGAAAGACGCCACCAGGGTCGTCAAGAAGCGCGCCGGAGCCAGCGTCATTGACCTGGGCGACGGGGTGCTGCTGGCCGAGTGGCACGCCAAGATGAACGCGCTGGGCGAAGATCAGCTGCGGACCGTGCAAGACGCCCACAAGTTGGTGCAGGAGATGGGCTATGCAGGCCTGGTGATTGGCAACCAGGGCGAGAACTTCAGCGCGGGCGCCAACCTGCCCCTGATTCTCTCGCAGGCCCAGGCCGACGAGTGGGACGAACTGGATGATGCCATCAAGCAGTTCCAACAGGTGACGACCAGCCTGCGCTTCAGCCCCCACCCCACGGTTGCGGCTCCCTTCGGCCTGACGCTGGGCGGCGGCGCCGAGTTCACCCTGCACGCCGACCATGTGGTCGCCAGCGCCGAGCTGTACATGGGCCTGGTGGAAGTCGGCGTGGGCCTGATTCCCGGCGGCGGCGGCACCAAGGAAATGCTGCTGCGCTTTACGGATATGCAGCAGCCGGGCCAGCGCGTGGGGGCGACCCTGCTGCCTGCCGTGCAGCGCGCCTTTGAACTGATCGGCACCGCCAAAGTCAGCACCAGCGCCCTGGAAGCGCGCAACCTGGGCTTCCTGCGCAGCAGCGACACCGTGGCAATGAACAAAAACCACATCCTGGAGGATGCCAAGCGGCAGGTGCTCGCGCTGGCCCCCGGCTACGTGCAGCCCACGCCTCGCCAGGACATCCCTGTGATGGGCGACGCCGCCATTGCGGCCATCAAGAGCGCCCTGCACGGCATGCACCAGGGCGGCTACATCACCGATTACGACCTTGTGGTGTCCGAGCAACTGGCGCGCGTGCTGTCGGGCGGCACCGGCAACAACCGGACCGCGAAAGTCAGCGAGCAGCATCTGCTGGACCTGGAACGCGAGGCCTTCCTGACGCTGCTGGGCAAGAAGGGCACGCAGCAGCGCATTGACCACATGCTCAAGACCGGCAAGCCGCTGCGCAACTAAGGCGCACACCTGACAGGATGACCCCATGACCCGCCTGACTGACCGACTCCGCACCGTTCGCAAACGCCGCGCCCTGGCCTGGGCCGCGCTGGGCTACGCCGCTCTGGTGTTCGCTGGCGCGCTGTTCGGGGCCGACATCACCCTGCGGTCTAAAACCCGCTGGGTGAAGGGTGTGTTTGTGCCGGTGGGGCGGCGCGGCAACGACATCTACCTGCCGGCGGGCTCGGAAACGCTGTCGCGCGGGGTGGTGGGCGTGGTGCCGCTGCTGCCCAACCGGGGCCACGCGGTGCTGGGCGGCGGCAAGTTGACGGGTACGCTGGTCAAGCGCCCAGTGCTTCAGGAACGCGGCGTGCTGCCCAACGGCGCGCTGGCGTGGGTGTCCACCTTCGTCTACAACGGCACGCCGGCGCAGTTGGGGGTGGCCTTTGAAGACACCGCTGTCTCTACGCCGCTGGGCGAGATGCCCGCCTGGCACATTCCGCCCACGGGTGAGGTGCCGGAGCACTCGGACGCCCTGGTCATCGTGGTGCACGGGCACGGCGGGCAGAGGGCTCAGGCGCTGCGGATGTTGCCCGCGCTGCAGCGGACGGGAGCAGGTTCCCTGTTCGTCACTTTTCGCAATGCGTATGGAGCGCCCCGCTCAGCCAACGGTTACCTGACCCTGGGCGACCAGGAAGCCGAAGACATCTGCGCCGCCCTGACCTGGGCCAAAGAACACGGCTACCAGCGCGTTGTTCTGTATGGCTTCAGCATGGGTGGAAATGTGGTGCTCAGTGTTTTGCGCGAGAAGCACCAGCCCTTCCCCCTGCCTGTGCTGGGTGTGGCGCTGGACTGCCCGGTGCTGGACTGGCGGGCCACGATTCTGTCGCAGGGCACGCGCTTTGGCCTGCCGAAGTTCCTGGCCCGGCATGTGGCGGCCTTTACGCAGTATGTGGTGACGCGTCGCAGTGGGCAGGACTTCGACACGGTGGACCAGTTGCGCGCCGCGCCAAAGTTCACCCTGCCCATGATTCTGTGGCACGGCACCCGCGACCGCACCATTCCAGTGTCGCAGGCAGACGCCCTGGCTGCTGCCCGCCCCGACCTGATTGAGTACCACCGCGTCGAGGGCGCTAAGCACATCCGCTGCTGGAACATTGACCCGGCAAAGTACGACGCTCAGCTGGAGGCGTTTGTGGGAAGGGTGCTGAAGAAGGTGGACGTGTGACTGAGCCCTTGGTCATCATTCAGCACCTTGGTCTGTTCGAAAATAAGCAGGCACGTCAGGAAGCAAAGTTGGCGATGAGACTGCCTGTCATCAAAATTGCTCACTCAACAGTGGCCGTTGCTCATTTTGTGTCGTCAATCCGAGAATACAGGGTGCTTGAATACGACAATCTTGTCTTTGCCCAACCCCAAGAGCTAGGCCTAAAGCTCCAAGAGGGTCTATTGAGAGCGACTCCCTTTTCTGCCCATCCGTTTGGCTCGCCCAAAAATGTTGAATTAGCTCTTGGCGAAACGGCTAGATTCGAATGGAGACGTCTATTGAAGGTCAATATCATGACTCACAAGGTCATCAATATTGCTCTAGTTCAGAGACCCGTCAAACAGGATCTCTTCTTTCATGCTCCAGACCACCTAATCCACCTCGAGCTTTCATGAATTCTCGAATAAGAGGAGAGAATTTGTATGCGTGACGCTGTTATTGTTTCGGCTGTTCGGACTCCTGTTGGACGCGGCGTGAAAGGCACGCTCGCCAATACTCGCCCTGATGACCTAGCCGCCCTGGTGCTGAACGAGGCCGTCAAGCGTGCGGGCGTAGACGCCGCCGTCGTGGAAGACGTGTACCTCGGCTGTGCCATCCCCGAAGCCGAGCAGGGCCTCAACGTGGCCCGTCTGGCCGCCCTGCGCGCGGGCATGCCCGACAGCGTAGGCGGCGTGACTGTCAACCGCTTCTGCTCCAGCGGCCTGCAAACCATTGCGATGGCGGCGGCGGCCATTCAGGCAGGCCAGGCTGACGTTATGCTGGCGGGTGGCGTGGAATCCATGAGCTTCGTGCCCATGAGCGGCCACAACCCCAGCCCCAACCCCGACCTGGTGGACAGCCGCCCCGGCGCGTATATCGGCATGGGGCTGACCGCCGAGAACGTGGCGACCAAGTACGGCATTTCCCGCGAAGATCAGGACGCCTTTGCCCTGCGCAGCCACCAGCGCGCCGCCGCCGCCCAGGACGCCGGCAAGTTCGACGCCGAAATCGTGTCGGTGCCGGTGCGCGTGGACAAGGCCAAGGGCACCAAGATGAAGTCTGACACCATGCAGTTTGACAAGGACGAGCTGATTCGCCGCGACGCCAACCTGGCCGATATGGCCAAAGTTCGCCCGGCGTTCAAGGCGACCGGCTCGGTCAGCGCGGCCAACTCCAGCCCCTTCAGCGACGGCGCCGCTGCCGTTCTGCTGATGAGCGGCGAGAAGGCGCAGGAACTGGGTGTCAAACCTCTAGCGAAGTTCCTGGGCTTTGCGGTGGCGGGCGTGGAACCCGAGCTGATGGGTATTGGCCCCGTTAAGGCCGTACCCAAGGTGCTGGCCCAGACGGGCCTGACTCTGGCGGACATTGATTTGATCGAGTTGAACGAAGCTTTCGCCGCGCAGTCGCTGGCGGTCGCCCGTGAACTGGGGCTGGACGAGGAGAAGCTGAACGTGAACGGCGGCGCCATCGCTCTGGGGCACCCCCTGGGCTGCTCGGGCGCCAAGCTGACCACCAGCGCCATCTACGAACTGGGGCGCCGGGGCGGCGGCAAGGCCCTGATTACCATGTGCATCGGCGGTGGCATGGGTGCGGCGGGGATTATCGAGGTTTACCCGGCTGAAGAACGGCAAGCAGCCGACTGAGCAGGATAAGAAAGGGGGACGGGAGCTTAGTGCCTCCGTCCCCCGTTGCTTTGGCGTTTATTTCAGGAAAGTGCGTGCGGCGTTGCGTACCGCGTCAGGGTTGGTCTTCAGCTGGGTCAGGTGGCCCTGGCGCTGAGCCAGCGCTCCAGTCACCAGTGCGCGGGCCTGTGCTTTGGCGGCGCTCTGGGCGCCCAGCCCGCTGGGCACAGAGGTGGATGACTGAATGAGCAACACAAACACGTCTTGCGTGGGTTCACCGGCCGCATTGAAGATGGCGCCGCTGCCTTCAAAGGCGGCTTTGCCCTGGAAGGTGCCCATCTGCTGGTCGTCGTCTATCCCAATGAAATAAAAGCGCAGGTCATTGAGGTTCTCGTCAAAGGAGAAGGCTGTTTCCAGTCTTGCTCTGGCGGTAATCTCCCCCAGCAGGCTGTATCCGGCGCGGGTCTCGGCCTGGTTCCGGTAGATGCCCAGCGCCGCCGTCTGTCCGTTCTGACGGCCTTCATCGTCAAAAATGACGGCGCCCTGGTCAACAAAGGTGCCGGCCGCGTTGACCAGACCCCAGCCCCAGACGCCCTGGTACAGCGTGGGGGCAACATTCACCGTCACCTGTGTACCCGCCGCGCTCATGTTGCCAGCAGCGTCATAGGCTTTAGCCGTGAAGTTCTGAATGCCGTTGTCTGCATTGCTCACGGTGCGGCGGGCTTCGTAGGGCGCGGTGGTGTCACTGCCCAGCAGGGTCGTACCCGCAAAAAAGTCCACCCGTGCCACACCAACAGCGTCCTGAGCGCTGGCCGTCAGCGTCAGGGTTCGGCCGCTCTGAACGCCCTGAAGCGTCACAGTGGGCGCGGTGGTGTCGGCCGGAGGGGGCGGCGGGGTGGTGCCACCGTCGCCGCCGCCGGGGCAGGCGGTCAGCAGGGCGGTGCAGGTTAGCAGAGGCAGGGCCAGTCGGGCGGAACGCTTCACGTCAAGCAGCTTAGAGTGTTCTCACGCCCCGCGCTGCCTCAATTGCTGCGGCTCCTTTGCCTCATCTGGCCTTAGGGTCGGGGCCAGGAAGACTCTGGGTGCAGTAGAGTGAACGCAGAACAGTGCCGCCACCGTGCGGCGGGGTGCGGCCCCTATAGGCCGCTTGGGTGGAGACAGGTCAAGTTGGCCTGTCTCTATTCTTTTGTGCCGCCGCTGAGGCCCGTCCCCATGTTCGATCCGCTTCCACTGGAGGTTTCCTTATGTTCAAGTTCCTTTTTACCTTTCTGCCCCTGCTGTCTGGTTCGGCGCTGGCGGCCAGTTCGGGAGAGACGGCCGGGTTGCTGCTGGGTCTGTTCTGGGTGGTGCTCGCGGCCACTCTCTGCGGGGCGCTGGCCAGCCGCCTTGGGATGCCGGCCGTGGTGGGGCAGGTGCTGGCCGGGCTGCTGATTGGCCCCGGCGCCCTGGGACTGGTGCAGGCCGACGACTTTCTGCTGAGCCTGGCCGAACTGGGCGCCGTGTTCCTGCTGTTCATGGTGGGGCTGGAAACCCGCTTCCGCGACCTGCTGGCGGTGGGCAAGGAAGCCGTGCTGGTGGCCCTACTGGGCATCATCCTGCCCCTGGGGCTGGGCCTGGGGTTCGGGTTGTGGCAGCACCTGGGCACCGTCAGTGCCCTGTTCGTGGGCACGGCGCTGGTGGCGACGTCGGTGGGGATCACGGCCAAGGTGTTGCAGGAACTGGGCGTGCTGGACGCCCGCTTTGCCCAGGTCATCCTGGGTGCAGCGGTCATCGACGACATTCTGGGCCTGACCCTGCTGGCGGTGGTCAGCGGCCTGGGCACCGGGCAGAGCATGGGCGCGGCGCAGGTGGGGCTGATTCTGGGCCTCAGCCTGGGGTTCGTGGCGCTGGTGCTGACTGTGGGCCTGCCGCTCATTCGCCGTTTCGAGTCGCGCCTGCGTAGCCTCAGCGTGTCGCGCATGTTTAACGTGGCGGTGGTGACGGGCCTGGGGGTGGCGGCGCTCAGCACGGTGGCAGGCCTGGCGCCCATCATCGGGGCGTTTCTGGCTGGGATGGTGCTGGCAGAAGTTAAGGACGAGCTGGAATTCGAGTCGAAAGTGCATGCCCTGGAAGCCTTTCTGGCCCCCATCTTCTTCGTGGTAGTGGGCTTGCAGGTGGACCTGAGCGTGCTGACCAGCGCCGCAGTGGTGCTGGCCGGGGGCGCCCTGACGCTGCTGGCGGTGGTGGGCAAGGTGCTGGGCGGCCTGCTGGGGGCGCGCAGCCTGGGTCAAGAGGCCCTGCTTGTGGGCACCGGCATGGTGCCGCGCGGCGAGGTGGGCCTGATTGTTGCCAGTCTGGGCCTGGCCGCCGGGATCATTGAGGGACCGGTGTATGCCCAGGTGCTGCTGATGGTGCTGCTGACCACGGTGCTGGCGCCGCTGGCCCTGCGGGTGTTGGTCCGGCGAACAGCAGTCGGTTCGGTGTCCTGAGGGTAGGGAGGAGGTGGACTTGTGTGGTGGCGCAGTGCCGGGAAAGAACGGGATACAGTTCTGCAAAAGCAGATCGGTGCACCTTTCTCGTCAGGTCTGGCCTCGGGAAAGCCACGTAATTATAGGTGAATTGCTATCCCCTGGGCAGTCTGACCACTGGAGATGAGGCCGCCACGCCGAGGCCGACTCTGCGCCCCATGCGCTACCCTGCGGGGATGCCGGACGCCGCCTCTGCCCCCCGTGCCCGCCTGCGCCTGCGGGTGTCGCCCGCTGCCGAGACCCATATCCGCGCCGGTCACCCCTGGGTGTACGAATCAAGCCTGCGTGACCAGAACCGCGAAGGAGAGGCTGGTGAACTGGCCGTCATCTACGACCGCCGCGACCGCTTTCTGGCCATCGGCCTGTACGACCCGGCCAGTCCGCTGCGGGTGCGGGTGCTGCATCAGGGAACGCCCGCCACCCTGGACGATGCGTGGTGGACCGCCCGCCTGGACGCTGCCTTGCTGCGCCGCGCGCCGCTGTTTGGTCCCGACACCGACGGCTACCGGGTGGTGAACGGCGAATCTGACGGCTTTCCAGGTCTGGTGGTGGACCGCTACGCGCAGACGCTGGTGCTCAAGCTCTACACGGCGGCGTGGTTCCCACACCTGGAACGGGTGCTGGGGCTGCTCGCCGCCCGCTTTCCTGGGTTCGCGGCAGTCCTGCGCCTCAGCCGCAATATTCAGACCCAGGCGGGGGCACTGGGGCTGCATGACGGTCAGGTGGTGGCGGGTGAGGTAGAGGACGGCACTGTCGTCTTTCACGAAACAGGCCTGGCCTTTGAAGCCGATGTCCTGCGCGGGCAGAAGACCGGCTTTTTTCTGGACCAGCGCGACAACCGCCGCCGCGTCGAAAAACACGCGCGGGGCCGGCGGGTCCTGAATGCCTTTTCCTTCAGCGGGGGCTTTTCGCTGTACGCGGCGCGGGGGGGCGCAGCCGAGGTGGTCAGTCTGGACATCAGCGCGCACGCCCTGGCGAGTGCCAAGCGCAATTTCGCCCTGAATCCGGAACTTAATGCGCCTCATGAGACGGTGCAGGCTGACGTTTTCGAGTGGCTGGCCGAACCGGGACGCCCCTTTGACCTGGTGATTCTCGACCCCCCTTCGCTGGCCCGGCGTGAGACGGAACGGGCCGGAGCCATTCGGGCATACGGCAAGCTGGCGGCCGACGGGATTCGGCGGCTGGAGCGCGGCGGCATTCTCGTCAGCGCGTCGTGCTCGGCGCATGTCAGCGCGCCTGAGTTCTGGGACGCGGTGCGCGGAGCGGCGGGGCGCAGTGGCCGTGTGTGGCGCGAACTGGCCACCAGTGGGCACGCTCCAGACCACCACGCGACTTTTCCAGAAGCGCAGTACCTCAAGGCGATTTTCCTGCAACTGGATTAGATGCAGGCCTTCAGATGTATGTGTGGGCTGGTGCTGGCTTTCTTGGTCGGAACGGCGCTGGCCGCGCTTTGTTCACCCGCCCAGGACGACCGGCGGGCGCGTTTGGAGGAGCGCTTTGCTCAGTCGCAGGCCCGCTGGGCACAGGCCGCTCTGACGACCTATCTGCTCGAAGGCACCCAGCTGCAGGGCGGTCAAACAAGCAGCTTCCGTGCGGTGGTGCCGAGTAAGACTCGTATGGAGACCGCCGGCCCAATCAACAGTGTGGAACAGCTGTTTGAACTGGTTGGAGAACTGTTGGAGGTCTCGCGGCTGACCTGCTTCGATGTGCTTGCCGTATTTCACGGTCGGTATGGCGCTCCCATGTGGGTGACCTTGCAAGTGCCTGTCTCGGGAGGGCTCCACCGGGTCATGGTCCAGGTCACCCGCTTCGGGCCCGGTCCCTGACGCCGTTCCTGCGCCAAGGCGCCGCCTGTTTCCAGAAGACACCCGCTCTACACTCCGTCCATGACGCCGCTGCGGGCTGTGATTCTGGACCTGGACGACACCCTGTTTGACGATACGGCCTGCACCCACGCGGGGCTGCGGGCGCTGGCGACGGGTCACCGCCTGACCCTGGACCCCCACGACCTGTTTGCCCAGCACGCGGCGCACATCCGCGCCATTGACCCGCTGCTGTTTCGGGGCGAGCTGACGGCCCACGGCGCGCGGGTGCTGCGTTTTACGCGACTGCTGACGGACCTGGGGGTGCCGGCGCCCGACGGTGAGGCCGCCACCCACACCTACCGCAGTGCCTACCGCCAGGCGTGGACGCTTCTGGACGGTGCCGGTGCCCTGCTGAGTACCCTGCGGGCGGCGGGCCTGAAGCTGGCGGTGCTGACCAACTACGTGCGCGAGGTGCAGGCTGAAAAACTGGCGCACTTCGGGCTGGAGGGCCAACTGGACGCGCTGCTGTGCATAGACGATCTGGGCTGCGCCAAACCTGACCCCCGCGCCTACCACGCCGCCTGCGCCGCGCTGGGTGTCCGGCCCGAAGCGGCCGTGATGGTGGGCGACTCCTGGGCCAACGATGTCGAGGGAGCGCGTCACGCGGGGCTGCGGGCGGTGTGGGTGAATCGGGCGGGCCACCCCGCCCCCGACCCCCAAGTGCCCTCTGTACAGCGGCTGGTGGATTTACCGGCGGTGCTGGGGCTCCCGCGTTCCGGGGCAGAGGGTGTCTGGCGAGAGGGGAAGACCTGAGCTGGACGCCAGAGGAAGCGGACTCATACGCACTCCGATTGAATCGAGCAGAATGCTCGGTGAAATCCGAGCGGACTTGGAAAGCTGCGCAGCAGAGCGAGAAGGAAAAAATGCGGATTTCGCGATATGGAAGCGCAGGCGGTGCCTTTCCGGCTGTGCTGCAATTAAGCGGAATCCGTATCAGACAGCGGCGGAGCAGGGTGCACGGAGTTCGCGTTGCGGAGGCGCAGACCGTGCGCTTCCAACGGCGCCGTTAGGCAGTGGGTTCCGTTCGGCAGGGCCTCAGCTGCCGCAGCCCCCGCCACCGCAGCTGCTCCCGCCGCCATCGCTACATCCGCCGCCGCTGTCCCCACTGGAACTGGTGTCACAGCTGTTGTCGGCTTGGCCTGAACTGGTGTCCAGACCGATGAAGGCCAGCGCCCCGGTGTCGCTGTCGCGGTATCGGCGCGGTGCGTGGCGTGGTGTCCGGGGATGGCCGCGCCTGCCCAGCACCAGGAGCGTCAGCAGCCCGAACACGGGCAGGGTCAACCAGAGCGGCAGGCCTAGCAAGGTGAGGAGCAAGGTCAGCCCGGCGCCGCTGGCCAGCCACAGGGCCGCGCCGCGCGTGCTCCCCTGCACTTGCGGGGCCGGCTTGGGTGCGCGGCGCGCGTCTGGCCACAGGTCTGCTGGGGGCAGCTCTCCAAAGGTCTGGGCGTAGGCGTCCAGCGTCTGCTCGTACTGCGTGCGGAAGTGGGCGGCGTCGCTCGGCTGGCCGTCGCCGGGTTCATGGTGCAGGGGCCGGGGCAGCAGCGGCGTCAGGCGCTCCCAGTAATCGCGGGTGAACAGCAGGTGGGTGTGCCACAGCTCGTCCACCGCTTTCGACGGGGTGACGGGGTGGGAGCAGACCGCAGCCAGATACAGAAAGCGGCGGTATTCCTGGGCGGCGCGGGCCGTAAAGGCCGGGGTCCAGCGGGCGTCCTGGGCCGCGCGGCGCAACAGGGCCGGCGGAAACTCGTAGGCGCTCAGGGCAGCCCACAGGAGCGGGGTAGACAGGGAAGCGGTGTTGACCAGAGGCTGACGAACCGTTTCTTCAGAACGCATGGCCTTTCTCCCTTGACGGCGGGCGCGGCGGGCTGACCAGGACGGTCGGCACTGGCCCTGTTCCGTCGCCTTCAGCGTGCGCCGCCTGTGTCAGTCGCTCGTCAGGCGACGCTCAAGCGCTGGGGGGGTGGGCGTCTCATCTTCAGGCCCGGCTGACACGGCAGGCTGAAGAGGTTGCGGCGCGGCCTCTGGCCCCCGGCTCGCCACCGCACATTCGTAGGCGTTCTGGACGGCTTTCACCAGGTGCTCACTGCTCAGGACGCCGCGCAGGTCCAGCAGGTTGACAATCTCGTGAGGGTTCAGGGCCGGATTGACGCAGGCACGCAGCAAGCCGTAATGCACCACGCTGGTGCCGGGCCGCGCGCCGCCGGCCGGCGTCCAGGTCTCGCGCAGGGTCGGCAGCAGCGTGGAGGCAAAACACACCACCTCGGCGTGGTGGCGGCGCAGTTCCTTGTGCAGCGCCCCCACCGAATGCACCCCCACGTAATGCAGCAGCTGGGCCAGGCGCTGCGGGCGCTCGGGGTCCGGCCAGCCGGTCAGCAGCGGCACCTGCAGGGCCTGCGCCACCGCTTCGTCCAGATCGCGCACCGGGGGCAAGCCCAGCAGGTGCGTCATGCTGGCGGCGTCGATAAACACGCTGTCCGGGGCCTCGGCCACCCGCTGCGGCAGCGTGGCGGCGTAGTCGCGCGACAGGCGGTGCAGGGCCATGAATTCCTCGTCGGCCATCTCCAGCAGGCCCGCCAGGCGGTAAAAGCGCCGCTGCACCTCGCGTGGAATGGCCTCGCGGTTCTTGTAGCCCAGGTCATGCTCAATCTCGGCCCAGGCGTGCTGGAGGATGGAGCGAATCTGCACTTCAAACTTCAGACCGGCAAAGGCCGCCAGGCCGGGGGTTTGCGGCGTCACCTCCACGACGTAATGCACGCCCAGATACCCGAAACGGTCCGGGTCGTGCATCTTGCTCTTGTCCATCGAGTTGTCCCAGTCGATGGTGTGGTGCTCCTCTAACAGCCGCGCGACCAGGCCCACATCCGACTCGAAATAGGTGATCACGCGCGCAGCCACCAGGTCGGTCACGTCGGCCAGCGCGCCGTAGCGGCCGGGTTTGCGGCGCAGTTTGTCTCCCAGACTGGCACGCTTTTTCACGCGCCCGGTGACGTGGTGAATGTTCAGCCCCGCCTCGGTAATCAAACTGGCGGTGTGCGCGACCGCCGCGTCCCGCAGCGCTTCATAGGTCGGCAACTGGGCGTCAAAAGCCGTCAGCAGCGGGTCGCTCATGGAGTTGCAGCATACGCCGTGCTATCTCGGGGAGCATGCGCGTTTGCAAGCCCCCTCTTTCGCTGGTCTTGGGTCTCGCCCTGCTGACGGGCGCCGCGCAGGCCGCGCCGGACGTTTACGTGGCCTACCCGCCCGACGGACACCGCGTGGCCGCCGATCACGTCATTCTGGAAGGCAGCGTGACGCCGGGCGCCACATTGACGGTCAGCGGCACCCCAGTGCCCACCGGCCCCGATGGCCTGTTCATGACGTGGTGGCCGCTGAAAGCCGGCGGCAATGTCCTGCGGTTGGTGACGCGCCTGGGCGGCCAGAGTGCGGCGCGGGTGCTGACCGTCACGCGCACCGTGGCCCGCGCGCTGCCGGCGGTGCGCACCGCCATTGACCGCGCCAGCGTGCAGCCCGCGCAGCCGCTGGACTTCTGGGACGCGGCCAACGATAGCCCGGCCGAGCGGCGGGTGCCGGTGCGCTTTCTGGGGTCGCCGGGCGGCCGGGCCACCTTCCGGGTGGCGGGCGGCCCGGCGCAGCCGCTGCCCGAGGGGCCGGCTGGGGTTTACAGCGGGGCCTATACGCTGCCCACTGGGCTGACCCTGACCGGCGCGGCATTGACAGTCAGCCTGACGGGCCGCGATGGGCGCACCGTCAGCGCGGCGGCGCCGGGCCGCCTCAGCAGTGCGCCGGCCCTGGCCCGCAGCGTCACGCAGCTGCCGGGCAGCGTGCCGGGCCTGGGCATCAACGCCGCCGGCACGGTCCTGACCACCATGAACGGCGAGGCGCTGCTGTACCCACGCGAGGGCATGACCTTCCGGGCTGTGGGCCGGGTCGGGGCTCACCTGCGGCTGCGCCTGGCCCCTGGGCTGGGTGCCCTGGTGACGGCGGCGCAGGTCTCGCCGCTGGGCTTTGCCCCGCCTCCCGCCCTGAGCGGCGGCGGGGTGACAGCCGAAGGGGAAGGGGAGGGGACCGTTCTGTCCGCCCTCCCCACGGCCACCAGCGGCACGCCGCCCAAATCGGTGTCCACCACCGTCTCCACCCCGGCGCTCTCGGTGCGGGTGCCACTGGGCTCCGCGCGCCCACCGTTCACGCTGGAGCAGCCGGACGCCCGGACTCTGGCGTTGACGCTCTACGGCTCATTGGTTGCGCCGCTCACAGTCCCTGCAGAGCGGCCCCCAGCCATGGCCGGTGCCGAGGTGCAGGCGGTGGCCCCCGGTGTCACCCGGTTGACCCTGCGCCTGGCCCAGGCGGCCTGGGGCTTTACGGCTGCTTACGACGGCCCCGACCTGCGCCTGAGGGTGCGCCTGCCGCCCAGCCTCAACCCGGCGCAGCCGCTGCTGGGGCGCGTGATTACGCTAGACCCCGGCCACGGAGGCACTCAGAACGGAGGGGCTGGCAGCTTGCGGGTGCCGGAAAAGGGGCTGGTGCTGCCGATTGCCCGGCGGGCGGCCGAATTGCTGCGTGCCCAGGGCGCCACCGTTTACCTGACCCGCACCGCCGACGTCACCCTGGGCCTGACCGAGCGTGGGCTGGTGGCCGAGGAAACGGCCAGCGACCTGCTGATCTCGGTGCATGCCAACGCCCTGCCCGACGGCCGCGACCCACGCGGAATTCGGGGCCCCGAGGTGTATTTTTCCCATCCGCAGGCGCAGCCGGTGGCAGCGGCCATCCTGGCGGCGCTGCGGGCGCGTCTGCCTGACCTGGGGCCGGGCGCAGGCCTCAAACCGGGGGCCGACCTGGCCCTGACCCGCCCCACCACCCAGCCCAGCGTGCTCGTGGAACTGGCTTACCTGACCGATGCGGGCAACCTGCGCCTGTTACACAGCTCGGCCGGCCAGGAGCGGTTGGCGCAGGCGCTGGCCCAGGGCGTCGCTGACTTTTACGCTGGAGCGGCGCGGTGAGGCCCGACCTGCTGGCGCCGCCGCCCAGCCCCCAGGTGGCCGAGGAGTGGCAGCGCGCCTGGGCCGAGCTGGTGGTCGCCCAGGACGACCTGGGTCCCGTGGCCACAGTGGCGGGCGTGGACGTGGCCTACCACGACCAGAGCGGCGAACTGGTGGCCGCTGCGGCCCTCTTGGATGCCCAGACCCTGACCGTACTGGAGGAGGTGACGGTGCGTGACCAGGCGCAGTTTCCCTATATTCCAGGTCTGTTTTCCTTCCGCGAATGCTCGCCTGTGGCGCGGGCGGTGAAGGCCCTGAGCCGACGCCCCGACCTGATCGTCTGCGACGGGCATGGGCGGGCCCATCCGCGCCGCTTTGGCCTGGCCTGCCATCTGGGCGTGGCGCTGGACCTGCCCACCATCGGCTGCGGCAAGACGCGCCTGACGGGTGCAGAGACGCTGCCGGGACCGGACCGAGGCGCGCATACGCCGCTGCTGGACGGCGCCGAAGTCCTGGGGGCCACCCTGCGGACCCAGAGTGGCGTGCGGCCGGTGTACGTCTCGGTGGGCCACCGGGTCTCGCTGCCCACGGCCCTCACCTGGGTGCTGCACTTAGCCCCGCGCTACCGCCTGCCCGAAACCACGCGCGCCGCCGATGGGTTGGTGCGCCGCACGCTGGCCAGTACAGAGACTCAGCCAGAGGTGCAGCCATGAGTGCCCTACGCCCCTATCTGGGTCAGCAGGTGCAGGTGGTCGTGGACCGGCCCCTGGGGTCAGTGCATCCCCGGCATCCGGACCTGGTGTATCCCGTCAACTACGGCGAGGTGCCGGGGACCCTGGCGGGTGACGGTCACCCCATTGACGCCTACCTGCTGGGCTGGGACGAACCCGTGCAGGCGGCCCAGGGCGAGGTGATTGCCATTATCGAGCGCCTGGACGACGCCGAAGACAAGCTGGTGGTGGCCAGGGGCGGCACCGCCTGGACGCCCGAATCGGTGGGCACCATCATCCGGTTTCAGGAACAGTATTTTCGCACGCGCCTGCTGTGGGCCGAAGGGCGTTAACGTTGGGGCCATGACCCAGCGGCCCCTCACCCTGATTACCGGCGCGGCGGGCGGCATTGGCTCGGCGCTGGCCCGCACCCTGGCCCCGACCCACGACCTGCTACTGGCTGGGCGCGGCGGCCTGACCCTAGCTGCCCTGTGCGCCGAACTCCAGGCCCAGTCACTGCTCCTGGACCTGACCCGTCCCGAGACGTTCGCGGCGGCGCTCTCCGGCATTCCGCGCGTGACCAACCTCGTCCACAGCGCGGCCGTGGTCGAACTGGGCGCGGTGGCCGACCAGCCCCACGACGTCTGGACCCACACCCTGGCGGTCAACACGGTGGCGCCCGCCGAACTGACGCGGCTGCTGCTGCCTCAGCTGCGGGCCGAGCGGGGCACCGTGGTCTTCGTGAACAGCACGGCGGGCTTGCGGGCGAACGCGGACTGGGCCAGTTATGCGGCCAGCAAGTCTGCCCTCAGAGCCCTGGCCGACGCTCTGCGCGACGAGGAAGCGGCGCACGGCGTGCGCGTTACGAGCATCTATCCTGGCCGCACCGCCACCCCCATGCAGGCCAAAGTGCGCGCTCAGGAAGGCGCCGACTACACCCCCGAGGCGTTCGTTGATCCGCAGACGGTGGCGGCCACCATCGCTTTCGTGCTTCAGGCGCCGCGCGACGCCACACTGCCGGACCTGAGCGTGCGGCCGGGGCCACGCCCATGACAGCTGCTTACGACGCCGTGGTGGTGGGCGCGGGGCCGGCGGGCCTGAATGCCGCGCTGGTGCTGGGCGGCGCTGACCGCCGGGTGCTGCTGCTGGACGGCGGCCCTCCCCGCAACGTGCGGGCGCAGGCGGCGCACGGGGTGTTCACCCGCGACGGAGTGACGCCCACGCACCTGAAAACCATCGGCCTGGCGGACCTGGCGCCTTACCCCGTGACGGTGGTGCCTCAACTGGCGCGGGAAGCAGCGTTCACCTCCGACGGGTTCGCCTTGCGCCTGGAAGGCATGTGGGTGCGGTCACAGCGCCTGCTGCTGGCCACGGGCGTGCGCGACGTACTGCCCACCCTACCCGGCCTGCGCGAGCGCTGGGGCAAGACGGTTCACCACTGCCCCTACTGCGACGGCTGGCCCAACCGGGACGCCCGGCTGGGCGTACTGGGTTCGGGCCAGGAGGGGCACCATCTGGCGCTGAGTGTGCGGTCCTGGTCGGACGAGGTCACGCTGCTCACTGACGGCCCCGACGAATTAACGGCCGAGCAGCGGCTGGACCTTCAGCGAGTGGGCATTACCGTGCAGACGGGGCGCCTGTTGCGGCTGGCGGGCCGGGAAGATGTGCGTGTGGGGTTCCGGGGCGGCGGCGACCTGTGCCTGGATGCGCTGTTTCTCAATCCGACCCAGCAGCAATGCAGCACCCTGCCGGCCGCGCTGGGCTGCGACCTGAACGACAAGAGCCGCGTAGTGGTCAACGAGAACGGCATGACCAGTGTGCGGGGCGTGTGGGCCGCCGGCGACATGACCGGCGCGCCCCAGTACGTCATGAGCGCGGCGTCGGGCGGCATGACGGCCGCCGTCTCGCTGAACACCACCCTGATTCACGAGGAAGTGCGCCGCATGGGCGCGGCTTTCCACAAGTCCCCAGACGAGGGGCCAGAGGGTGAGGCGTCCTAAGGCGACTCGGCTGGCTATCCTGCGTGTGATGCCTGCGGCCGTTCCCCACGCGATTCTTTTCGATCTAGATGGCACCTTGCATGACCGCGCGGCCACTGTGCGCGCCTGGTTGGCGGAGCATGTGGCGCGGTTTGAGCTGCCGGAACGGTACGCCGGGCGGTTTGTCGAGCTGGACGACCACGGCTACCGTTCCAAGACGCTGGTGATGCCGCAGCTGGTCAAAGAACTGGCTTTGGCGCATGATCCGCAGGCACTCTTCGAAGATTTCTGGACGCATATGAATCACGCTGTGCCTATGTCACACGCCCACGACGTGTTGCGGGCCCTGCGTTCGCGTGGCGTTCGGCTGGGTATCGTCACCAACGGCTGGGAGGCGGTGCAACAGGCCTGCCTGGCCCGCTGTGGCCTGAGCGACTTGGTGGACGATGTGGTCATCAGCAAAGTGGTTGGCTTCAGCAAGCCGGACCCGCGCATTTACCAGTTGGCGCTGGAGCGGCTTAGGGTTGGGGCTGCTGACGCCTGGTTTGTGGGGGACTCGCCGCGCAACGACATTTGGGGGCCGCAGGCGGTGGGGCTGCGGGCGGCATATTTGCCGACGGGGCATGGGTTGGGGGGGGAGGTGCCGGAAGTGGTGCTAGGGGATTTGCGGGGGGTGTTGGGGCTTGGGTAGGTTTTTAGGCGGCTTTACCCCACCCCCCAGCCCCCATCCCCAGGGGGGACGGGGGAGCAGACGTTGGCACTGGGCAAGAGTTTTGACTGGCGTCGGCCAGCTTGCTCTGTTCGTCCACGTGTCTGGCTTCGACGCCATCCGCTGCCCCCGCGAAAGGGCCTGCGCGCTGCGCGCACAATGGCCTCGCCTGGACCTGGGCGGCACTGGGGCAAGGGGTCTTGGTGCGCTCGGTGGGTTCTACTTTCAAAGGCAAAAGCGCGCAAGTAACAGCGCCTTTTTCTGTCTTTTCAAAAGTAAAACCTCGTGTTTAAGTGTCCCTATACTCCAACTTTACGGGGCCAGCAACGGAAGCCGTCGTGCGCGCAGCGCGCGGGCGTGGGGCGATGGGCGGCAGGTGTGCCATGGCGTCTACCGCGCAGAAAGAATTGGCTTCTTCGCCGCATCAGTCAACCCCTGCCCAGTGCTAACGTTGCTCCCCCTACCCCTTTGGGGTAGGGGGCTGGGGGGTGGGGCACAGCCGTTCAAACCCCATCCAACCCAAAATCATAAAGCCACTCACCCCTTACCATTCACCCCGTGACCCTCCCCATCCAAGACGTCATTCCCGCCGTGCAAGCGGCCCTGGCCACCCAACCGCTGGTGGTGGTCCAGGCGCCGCCCGGCGCAGGCAAAAGCACGGCCCTGCCGCTGACGCTGCTGGATCAGCCCTGGCTGGCCGGGCAAAAGATCATCATGCTTCAGCCCCGGCGGGTGGCGGCGCGGGCGGTGGCGGCGCGGCTGGCGCAAGGTCTGGGGGAAGAGGTCGGCGCCACCGTGGGCTACCGCGTGCGCTTTGAAGCGCGGGTGTCGGCCGCCACGCGGCTGGAGGTGGTCACTGAAGGCATTCTGACCCGGCGGCTGCAACACGATCCGGAACTGGCCGGCGTGGGCCTGGTCATTCTGGACGAGTTTCACGAGCGCTCGCTGAATGCCGACCTGGCGCTGGCCCTGCTGCGCGAAGTGCAGGGTGCTCTGCGGGGCGACCTGCGCGTGCTGGTCATGAGTGCCACCCTCGACCCAGCCCTACCCGGCCGCCTGGGGGCGCCGCTGATTGAAAGTCAGGGCCGTGCTTACCCCGTTGAGGTGCGGTATCTGGCCACTGACCCGACCGGGCGCGTGGAAGACCTCGTGGCGCGGCAGGTGCGCGCGGCGCTGGCGGCCCAGCCGGGGGACGTGTTGGCCTTTCTGCCCGGCGTGCGGGAGATTCGGGGCGCAGCGGCGCAGCTGGCCGACACGGACGCCGCCGTGCTGCCTCTCTACGGCGACCTCCCAGTGGCCGAGCAGCAAAGGGCGCTGCGCCCCGACCCCCAGGGGCGGCGCAAGGTAGTGCTGGCGACCAGCATCGCGGAAACCTCGCTGACCATTGACGGCGTTCGGGTGGTCGTGGACGGCGGCCAGAGCCGCTTCGCCCAGTTTGACCCGGCTTCGGGCCTGTCCCGCATGGTCACGGGCCGGGTCACACAGGACGCGGCGGCGCAGCGGGCGGGCCGGGCCGGGCGCACGGCGCCGGGGGTGGCCTACCGGCTTTGGAGCGAGCGCACCCAGCCCCTCTTGCCGGCGGCCCGGCCCCCCGAGGTCTTGGAGGCCGACCTGGCCCCCCTCACCCTGGAACTGGCGCAGTGGGGCGTGCAGGAGCCGGGCACGCTCTGGTGGTTGGACGAGCCGCCCGCGCGCCGGGTCCAGGCGGCCCGCGAGGTGCTGCGCGGTCTGGACGCCCTGGACGACGCGGGCCGCGTCACGCCGGAGGGCGCGCGCCTACTGGACTTTCCCACCCATCCACGGCTGGCCCATCTGCTGAGCGCGGCTGAGGACGCTCCCCTGGCCGCCGATGTGGCCGCGCTGCTGGAAGAACGCGACCCGCTGCCGCCAGGGTCCGGCGCAGACCTGACCGACCGGGTGGCCGCGCTGCGCGCCTGGCGACGCGGCGAGCGGGGAAGGGGGGACGCAGGCGTGCTGGACCGTACCGAGCGCTTGTCCCGGCAGTGGCGCGGCCTGCTGAGAGTGCGCCCAGACGATACCCCGCCCGATCCGTTCGCGGTGGGCGCCCTGGTGGCGCGGGCCTACCCGGAGCGGGCGGCACTGGCGCGCGAGTCGGTGTCTGGGCTCAGGAGCGGGCGCTTTCTGCTGGCGGGCGGCCAGGGCGCCGCGCTGCCCGAGGGGGACGCCCTGGCCGGGGCGCGGGCGCTGGCCGTGGCCCACCTAGACGCTGGGCAGGCGGAAGGGCGCATCTTTCTGGCCGCGCCGCTGGACCCCGCCGCGTTGGAGGCCGGCGCCGAGTGGACCGACGCCGTGCGCTGGGACCCCCGCAGCGGCACCCTGCTGGCCCAGCGAGAGCGGCGCTTTGGGGCGCTGGTGCTGGAGACGCGCCCCCTGCGCGACCTGCCCCCGGAATCGCGGGCAGCGGCCCTGACGGGAGCCATTCGCGCGGAAGGGCTGCACCTCCTCACTTTTGCCCCCGAGGCGCAGGCGCTGCGGGACCGCGTGGAATCGCTGCGCGCCTGGCGCCCCGAGGACAGCTGGCCGGACCTCAGTGACGCCGGCCTGCTGGCTACCCTGGACGACTGGCTGGGGCCCGTTCTGGGTAGCGCGCGCTCGCGTGAGGACCTGGCCCGCCTGAACCTTCTGCCGGCCCTGCAAGCCCAGCTCCCCTGGCGGCTGCTCGCTCAGCTGGACGACCTGGCTCCCACCCACCTGACCGTACCGACCGGCAGCCGCATCCGCCTGACCTACCGCCCCGGCGAGGCGCCCATCCTGGCGGTCAAGTTGCAGGAACTCTTCGGGCTGGCCGACACGCCGGCTGTCAACGGCGGGCGCACCCCGGTGCTGCTGCACCTGCTGTCGCCGGCCGGGCGCCCGGTGCAGGTCACGCAGGATCTGCGCTCGTTCTGGAACTCGTCGTATTTCGAGGTCCGCAAGGATCTGCGCGGCCGCTATCCCAAGCACCCCTGGCCGGATGACCCCTGGACCCACGCCCCCATGCGCGGGACCAAAAAGCGGGGCCAGTAGCGTGTGGGGCGCCCTGATGGCGGCCCTGTACGGTCCGGTGGGCTGGGCACGGGCAGCAGACCTACAGCGGCGGCTGTTACCCCACCTGGTCTCTGGCTCAGTGCTGGACCTGGGGGCCGGTACCGGCCACACGGGGGCGCTGCTGGCCCGCGCGGGCTGGTCCGTCACCCTGGCGGATGTCCGGCCGCACCGGGGCGCCGCTGGGCAGTGGCTGGTGGCTCAGCCGCTGGCCCGGCATCTGGCGCGGCGGCTGGGCCTGCGCCGAGTGCTCTACGACGGCCGGACTCTGCCCTTCCAGGACCAGGCGTTTGGGACGGTACTACTGGCGTTTGTACTGCATCACTGCCCCGACCCGGCGGCGGTCGTGCGTGAGGCGGCGCGGGTCTCGGGCGGGCGGCTGCTGGTGCTGGAGGACGTGGAGCCAGGTGGCGCGCGCCCGTCTCGCCGGGCCCAGGCCCTGGACGCCCTGATGAACCTAGAGGTGGGCCACCCCCAGGCCCAGCGCTCCGGCGCCGAATGGCGAGCGCTTTTTGCGAGCTGCGGCCTGTGCGTATTGGCCGAGGAGGGATGGACGTCCACGGTGCTGGGCGTTCACCTGGGCCACCGCCTGTTCGTGCTGGAGGCCGAGGGCTCAGCGGTGGCCTGACGCTCGGTGCGGACTGGGCTGATATCCAGCGTCACGCCAGCAGGGACAAAAAAGATCTCCAGGCCGCTGCTCAGAGCAGCACCTTAGGGCGAGCGGAGAGAGATAAACAGCGGTTGCAGAGTTAAGGGGGTGCCTCCCTGCCTCAACGTAACGGAAGACCGCTGCTTAGGAGGACATTTGTGCCCGGCCCCTTCCGGCTGCGAGAGCGCGGTGACGCCCCGACAATTAGAGATGACCCGGCCCCACCCGCCTGGTGAGGTCCGATATGGAGGCCGTCTGTTTCGTTTCCAAACCGGCAGAGCGCAGGGTTGCACACGCCACGCCCGGAACCCGTTGTGCTCCCCGTCGTATTGCGGCGCCGCTTTTCAAGTCCGCTCAGATTCAACCGGTGACAAAGACCATTGAAGCGGAATCCATATGATCCTTCGTGTACAGAGCCACAAGAAGGCCCAGCCGCTCAGGGCCAGGGTTTGAACATCCGCCACATCTGCGCCACACCGCTGCTCAGCTGCTGGCCCAACAGGGCAGTCCCCCAGTCAGAGGTCAACCTCTCTGTGACCCTTTGTGCGCCGCAAACAGCACCCGCGTAAAGGCGTAATACAGGCGCTCGCCAGTAAATGCCGCCTTCAGCCGGGCGCGGTAAGCCGCCAGAAAGCGCTCGCCTGCCGCCCCGTCCAGCCGCGACAGATACGGCACCAGCGCCGTGCCGCGCGTCCAGTCAATCAGCCCTTCGGCGCCGTCCAGCACCACTGGATAGACCTTGCTCAGGGCCGTGATGTGCTGTCCACCCAGGGCGTCCAGCATCTCGGCGTATGCGGCGGGCGTCAGCACCGGCGAGGCGCCGTGGGCAGTGCCAAACCGGCTGTAGCCGCCCAGCTCAGCGGCAAACTCGTCGGCCGTCTCGCCCAGCAGGCGGTGACTGGGGTGGTCGTGGTTGGCCGGCACCTGCACCGCCAGCACGCCGCCGCCCCGTAGGTGGTTCCACAGCCGCGCCAGCAGGGCCGGGTGGTCCGGCAGCCACTGCAACGAGGCGTTGGCGTGAATCAGGTCAAAGTGGCCCTGCAACCCAGCGATATCGCCCTGCACGAACGTCAGATTTGGGGCGGCGCCGTGCGGTGCGCGCGCCAGCATCTCGGGGCTGCTGTCCAGCCCGGTCACCTGGGCCCCCGGAAAGCGCCGCGCCAGGGTCAGGGTGTGGTCGCCCGCGCCGCAGCCCAGGTCAACGATCTGCTCGTACGGCTGATCTGGAATCAGCGCGTGGAGATCGGCCACAGGAGCGCTGCGGGCCACTTTGAACTGGTCATAGGTCGCTGGATTCCAGGTCATGACCTCAGCGTAGGCCGGTCCAGAGCCGAGGTGTCAGTACCCTGGTAGTGACAATAGGTAGGCCATAAAAATCCCGCGCAGAGGCGGGATTCACAGGCTTAGGTTTACAGCAGCCGGGCCAGGGTGCCGCCCAGCAGCATCAGCAGCAGCAGGGACGCCGTGAAGGTCAGCAGTTGGCGCGATCCTGGGCGGCTCCGCTCATCGGTGTGCCGAATCATGCCGCGCGGCCCGTCTGGGGAGCGCTGGGGTGCAGGCTGCCCAGGGCGGCCTTGAGGTGCTTGTACACCTCACGCTGGAGGTCCAGGTCTTCGGGCAGTTCGTAGCGCAGCTGCTCCATAGCCTGCATCAGGTGGGCGCCGCCGGGGGTGCGCTCGTGGTCAGGGCGGGCCCAGTCGGGCAGTTCGGGGGAGCTGACGGGCGCGCGCTTCGTGTCGTCCCAGTCGGCCCAGGTTTTGGGCAGGTCGTACAGGTAACGGCCGATGCCAAAATGCACGGCGCAGCGCTTCAGCGCGTCGCTGGCGGCAGCCTTCAGGGTGCCCAGGTCGCCTTCGGGCGCCTCGCCAATGTCCTCACGGGTGACGCCCAGCACAGTCAGGCGGCCCTTGACGGTGGGCAGGCGGGTGCCGGCCACCACTTCGACCTCAAAGCTCCAGGCATCGGGGCAGATGGCGTCCAGGCGGTCCTGCACCGCGCGGGCATCGATATGGGCCAGGAGCATCGCCCGCGTGCGGTCTTTGCTGATGGCGCCCGGCTTCCATCCCACCAGATGAGCGGGAAACGGGGCCTGAAGTCGTTTCTGAACATCGCTCAGTTTCATATATTTAGTTTATAACAGAACGCGATTACGGTCAAGACAGAACGGGCCTCTGGTTCTTCTGCCGTTTGCCCGTCTGGATGTTCGACAGGTCCGTGCCTCTGGCCTCTGGCGCCGCTAGCATAGGCGGCATGAGCCGTGCGGCCACCGTGACCCGAACCACCAGTGAGACGGACATCAGCGTTCGTCTGGACCTTGACAGCGCCGCCTACAGCCACCCCGAGACGGGCCACGGCTTCTTTGACCACATGCTGGACGCCCTAGCCCGCCACGCCCGCCTGGGCCTCACGGTCAAGGCGACTGGGGACCTGCACATCGAGCCGCATCACCTGATCGAAGACACCGGCATCACGCTGGGGCAGGCGCTTACGCAGGCGCTGGGGGACCGGCGGGGCATAGAGCGCTACGGCAGTGCCTTCGTGCCGATGGACGAGACGCTGGCGCACGTGGTCGTGGACCTCTCGGGCCGGGCCCACCTGGCTTTTGAGCCGGAGACGCTGGACGTGTGGGGCACGGCGGGCGGCATGACCCACTACCACCTGCGCGAGTTTCTGCGGGGGCTGTGCAACCACGGCGGCGTGACGCTGCATGTGCGGCTGCTGGCTGGGCGCGAGGCCCACCACGTCATTGAGGCTGTCGTAAAAGCCCTGGCCCGCGCCCTGCGCGACGCGGTGGCGCTGACCTCAGACGCCCTGCCCAGCACCAAGGGCAGCCTGTGAGCGCGCCTGAAGTCCTGCTGCTGGATTACGGCGCAGGGAACGTGCGCAGCGCTGCCAAAGCCCTGGAGCGCGCGGGCATGGCCGTCAAGGTCAGCGCTGATCCGGCGGACGTGGCTGGGGCGCGCGCCGTGGTGGTGCCCGGTCAGGGCCATTTCCGGCAGGTGATGGAGGCGTTTGACGAAAGTGGCTTCCGCGCGCCGGTGCTGGCCGCCGCGCAGGCCGGCACGCCCCTGCTGGGGATCTGTGTGGGCATGCAGATGCTGCTGGAAGGTTCCGAGGAGGCTCCCGGCGTGGCGGGCCTGGGCCTGATTGGCGGCACGGTGCGCCGCTTTGAGCATGTGCCGGAACGGAAGGTGCCCCAGATGGGCTGGAACAGTCTGGACAAGGTCGGGAACAGCCCCCTGCTGCGTGACCTGGCCTGCCCGGCCTATGCCTACTTCGTTCACAGTTTTTACGTCCCCATTGAGACGGAGGTGGACGCTGGGGCCATCACAGAGTACGGCGTGCCCTTCTGGGCGGCGCTGAGCCAGGGCAACCTCCACGCCACGCAGTTTCACCCCGAGAAAAGCGGCGCGGTGGGGCTGGCGATTCTGGACCGGTTCCGGCGGTATGTGCTGGAGGAAAAAGAATAAAGGGGGCGCGGCACCGTCGCGTTTTAACGGGTGCCTTAGCCCAGATTCAGCGGCTGGGTTGAGGCGGCGTTCTCTTGCAGTCCCTCCTGCGGTGCTGCCGAGAAGACTCTGGGTGCTCCTCTGAGGGGGTGGGGAGTCCAGTGGCAAAAGGACTCAGCCTCGCCAGTCCCGGCGCCCTTCTCCTGCTGTCCGGCCTTCTTGCCTGCCCCCATTGGCCTGGCCCCCCACTCTGCGGGACAATGGCGCCATGACGAGCCAGACCCCCGCCGCCCGCCCGCCTGTGAATCTCGACTGGTCCACGCTGGGTTTCAGCTATATCCGCACCGATGAGCGGTATCTGTCGCACTGGCGCGGCGGCGCCTGGGACAGTGGCACGCTCACCCTGGACAACGTGCTGCACATCAGCGAGGGGTCCACGGCGCTGCACTACGGCCAGCAGTGCTTCGAGGGCCTCAAGGCCTACCGCGCCGCCGACGGCAGCGTGAATCTGTTTCGGCCTGACCGCAACGCCGCGCGCATGCAGGAAAGCTGCCGCCGCGTCCTGATGCCCGAAGTCAGCACCGAGCAGTTTATCGAGGCCTGCCGCCAGGTCGTCAGGGCCAACGACCACTGGATTCCCCCCCACGGCACCGGCGGCGCGCTGTATCTGCGGCCCTACGTGATTGGCGTGGGTGACAACATCGGCGTGCGCTCGGCGCCCGAGTTCCTGTTCGGGGTGTTCGCTATTCCTGTCGGGGCCTACTTCAAGGGTGGGCTGACGCCCCACAACTTCATCACGTCCGGGTATGACCGCGCCGCGCCGCAGGGAACCGGCGCCGCCAAGGTGGGCGGCAACTACGCCGCCAGCCTGCTGCCAGGCCTGGAGGCCAAGCAGCGCCAGTTCGCCGACGCCATCTACCTGGACCCCGCCACCCACACCAAGATTGAAGAGGTAGGGGCGGCCAACTTCTTTGCCATTACCAGGGACGGGCAGAGCTTCGTGACCCCCCAGTCGCCCAGCATCCTGCCCAGCATCACCAAGTACAGCCTGCTGCACCTGGCCGAACACCGCCTGGGCCTGAATGTGGTTGAAGGCGACGTGCTCATTGACGACCTTGACCAGTACAGCGAGGCGGGGGCGTGTGGCACGGCGGCTGTCATCACGCCTATCGGCGGCATTCAGCACGGCGACGACTTTCACGTTTTCTACAGCGAAACCGAGGTTGGGCCGGTTACCCGCCGCCTGTACGACGAACTGACCGGTATTCAGTTTGGCGACCGCCCTGCGCCCGAAGGCTGGCTCGTCCAGGTGTAAAGCAGAGTGAGAGAGGCCGGGCGTGGGAGGGGAGACCTGACCGCGCCCTGCCTCTGGAAGAACGAGAGACCTGCCGTTCATGTCTGGCAGGTCTCTCGCGTCCTCTCTCCTGGTTTTTTACCTCACCTGATCGCGCGCCGTCGCCTCTGGGGCCAGGGCGCCGTGCATCAGCAGGCTGAACCGCTCTTGCCAGTCACGCAGCACATCACGCTGATCTCGGTGCCCACCGTGTAACAGGGCCAGGATAAAAGCGTCCACCAGCAGGGCGCTCAGCATCTGCACGTTGGCTTCGGGGCGCAGGCGACCCTGGGCCTGCATGGCCAGCAGGACCGGTTGCACCAGCGCCGCCAGGGTGATGGCGGTGCGCAGGCCATCGCCGGGGCGGGTGGCGGGAACGGTAGCGCCCTCAGGCGGGGCGCCCAGCACCGCCTGACCCACCGCGCCCACCAGATGCCGGTAGCGCACCCCCAGGTCCGCCATGCGGGCGGTGACCTTGTCCCAGACGAGCTGGGGGTTGGCCCCGGCGGTGAGGCGTTCCAGGGCGTCGTCGCGGCTGGCCTGCACCGCCTTTTCAAAGTGAGCCAGGAGCATATGCACCTTGCTGGGAAAATAGCGGTAGAGGTTGGTGCGGCTGACATACGCCGCCTGCGCAATGTCCTGCGCGCTGATAGCGTCCAGGCCGCTGCGCGCAAACAGTTCAAAGGCCGCCCGCGCGATGCGCTCGCGCCGGGCCTCATCCTGTTCCTGCCGGTCCACCTTCACAGGCCCAGTGTAGCGCCGCCCCTAGTCCTTGCCGGTGAGCGGGTCTTCACGCAGCCGGGGTACCGCCGGGGGCGGCGCACTCCACTCCGGAGCATACCCCGTCACCTGTGGCCAGCGCTGTAAGAGAACCGCATGACAGTCTCATGACCCTGGGCCTAGAGTGGGTCACCGGAGCCTACCCTTCCCTCCGGCAAAAGGACGAGGTGAAAGCCGTGCATATCTATAAGCTGTCGGGCCGGAACGTTGATGTCACTGACGCCATGCGGGACTACGTCGAGGAGAAGCTCTCTCGCCTAGACCGTTTCAATGACCAGATTACCGACGCTAGGGTCACCCTCACGGTGCGGGACGTGCGCGACGCCGCGCGGCGCAACCGGGTTGAGGTACAGCTGAACGTTCCACACGGCATTATCCGCGCCGAAGAACACCACGCCGACATGTACGCAGCCATTGACCGCGCCGGCGACGTGCTGGAGCGGCAACTGCGCAAGTTCAAGACCCGGTATCTCAAGCACCGTCACGACGCCGCGCCCCAGCCCGAGCCGGGCCCTGCCGAGGCCGATGTGGACGCGGGCCTGGACGATGTGACCGAGTTCGTGCCCGAAATTGTGCGCCAGAAGCGCTTTGACCTGCGCCCCATGAGCCCCGAGGACGCCGTGGCCCAGATGGAAGCCCTGGGCCACGACTTTTATGTGTTCATGCACATGGACACCGGCAGCTGCGGCGTGGTGTACCGCCGCAAAGACGGTCACTACGGCCTGATTGAACCCAATGCCTGATTGAACCGAGCGACTGATTGAAAAGCGTCTGAGCGCGCCGGGCTAAGCGGGGGCACCTCCAGGGGTTGTCCCCGCCGCCCTGTGGTGAGTGCCTATCTGCTACCCTGCGGCGTTGTGATCGCCCACGTGATCAATCCCGGAACCAGCGGCGTGAAACTCGCGTGCGCGACCCTTAGGCCCAGTGTCAATCCGGCGCTGCCTGGTCAGCTGCACCTGGAGCTGACCCGCGCCGAGCTGCCGCTGGCCGCGCCCCCCAGCGCCGCCCAGGTGCCCGAATTGGCCCAGGCCATCCTGGACCTGACGGCGGCCTGGCCGGCCCCGGACGCGGTGGTGGGCCGGGGCGGGTTTATTGGCCGGGTGCCCACTGGCACCTACCGCGTGACCGACGAACTGGCTGCCTGCGCGGTGCGCGGTGAGGGCGCCTTTGATCCGCCCAACCTGGGCGGGCCGCTGGCGCTGGCGCTGGCGGGACACTGGGGCGTGCCGGCGTTTATCGTGGACCCGCAAAGCGCCGACGAACTGCTGCCCGAGGCCCGCGCCACTGGCCTGCGCGGCGTGACGCGGCGCGGTGAATTTCACGCCCTGAACGCCCGCGCGGTGGCCCGGCGCGCGGCGCACGAGGTCGGGAAACGCTTTCACGAGGCCCGCGTGGTCGTGGCGCACCTGGGAGCCACGACCAGCGTGACCGCCTTTGACCAGGGCCGGGCGGTGGACACCACCGGCTCGGGGGCGGACGGCGGGCCGCTGGGCGCCATGCAGAGTGGCCCTGTGCCGCCGCGCGCCCTGGTGCGCCTGACCCAGACCCACGGTGACCGCACCCTGACCCACCTGGCCTGCGAGGGCGGCTTTCTGGCCCTGACTGGCAGCGCCAACCTGCGTGACCTGGAAGCCCGCGCTCCCGGCGACCCCGAGGTGCAGGCGGCGGCCGCCACCTTCGTGCATCAGGTGGCCAAGGCCATCGGCGAGCAGACCGGCGCCCTCAGTGGCCGCCCCGACGCCCTGGTGCTGACGGGCGGTATTGCCCGCTGGGAAGATCTGGCCGACCGCATCGAGCGCCGGGTGGCCTGGATGGCCCCGGTGTTTATTATTCCCGGCGAACTGGAACTGGAAGCGCTGGCCGAGGGTGCCGGGCGCGTGTTGCTGGGGCTGGAAGCTGCGCGGGACTGGACGCCGCCTGCTGGGCCTGGGGAAAAGCCTGTGGTCGCTGGAGACAGCCGTGGCCCGGCGTAGACCCTCGCGCGCGCCGGACCCCATTCGGGCGACCAGCATGTGGCGCGTGGACCAGGTGTTTCTAACGCGGCGCGGCGTGCGCGTAGAGGTGATCTGCTCGCTGGTCAATGACCAGGGGGGGCTGCGCAACCTGTCGGTCACGGCGCCCACCGATGACCCGGTGACAGCCGTGCGTCACGCCGCGCGCTTTATCGCGGGCAAGGGCAACGTCAGCGGTGCGCGGCAAGCCCGCGTGCGCTGGGCGCGCGAGCAGGCCACCACCGAGCAGGATGCCCTGATCCGGGACCGGCTGCTGGAAGATGAATTTCTCGACGAGTTTGAAGAGACTCTTTCGGCAGTCCGCGACCAGCAGCGCTAGCAACTGACAGCGAAAAGTGCTTATAGCCTTGTTACGATGAACGCTCAAGGTGAGCAGAGATCGTATGGGTGCGGTCTGTTTCGTTGAGAAACCCGGCGAGCGCCGGTCTGCACATTCCATGCCCGAAACCCGCTGGGCTCCTTCTCGCTCTGAGGCGCAGTTTTGCAAATCCGCTCTGATTCAAGCGTTTTTGTAAGTGGTTGAATCGGAGTCCGGCTCAGAAGACAAAGGCTTTGGCCTGGCTCTGGAACGTTGGTCATGCTGTTCATTGGACGTAGCGAGCAGAGTGGCTGTGCGGAGCAGCTGGAGTGATCGGCTGCTGTTGCAGGCCCGTTATGCAGAGAATTCCTTGGGGCCGTGGGGTGCCAGATCAGGAAAGGACGGCCGCCAGCCGCTTTGCTGATAAGGCTTTCGCCCCTGGAGTGTGCAACAACGGTTTAATTCAAGTGGTCCTCAAAAGCTGAGCGGCAGCCAGAGGCGAAGAAAACGAATTGACGGGCGTGACGTTGGCAACCCCATTCCGTTTCAAGTGCTAAACGAAACAGATGAAATCCGTCTAACGGCGCGGCCACACGCCTTACCATGCGCCTTGGCCTTCCCCTGGTACACTCCGCCGGTGACTGAGCTGTCCCCCGCCTCTGGCTCCCAGCTGATTCTGGGCATTGATACCTCCTGTGACGATACCGGTGTGGGAATAGTCGAGCTGAGGCCGGGCGGCGGCGTGCAGGTGCGGGCCAACCGCGTGTGGTCACAAACCGTTCACGCGCAGTACGGCGGCGTCATGCCTGAACTGGCCAGCCGCGAGCATGTCGAGCGCATTGACGGCATTCTGGGCGAGGCGCTGAGCGAGGCCGGCGTGACCCTGCGCGACTTGGACGCGGTGGCCGCCACCTCTGGCCCCGGCCTGGTGGGCGCGCTGCTGGTGGGGCTGATGTACGGCAAGGGGCTGGCGCAGGCGCTGGACGTGCCCTTTTTCGCCTCGCATCACCTGGAAGGCCACATCTACGCGGCGGCCAGCGAGGCCGAGCTGAGCGCGCCGTATCTGGCGCTGGTGGTCAGCGGGGGCCACACGCATCTGTTTGACGTACCGCAGGCCGGGCACTATGTCCTGATGGGCGCCACCCGAGATGACGCGGCGGGCGAGGCGTTTGACAAGGTGGCCCGCCTGGCCGGACTGGGCTATCCCGGTGGCCCTGCCATCAGCGAGGCTGCCACGCGCGGCGACCCCGGCGCGGTGCCCTTCAAAGAGCCGCTCAAGGGCCAGACAGGCTTTGACTTCAGCTTCAGTGGCCTCAAGACCGCCGCCCTGCTGGCCCACCGTGCCGGGGCGGCGCCAGACGACCTGGCCGCCAGTTTTCAGCGGGCGGCGGTGCAGACCCTGGTGAAGACCACCGTGCGCGCCGCCCAGGCAGCGGGACGTCAGACGGTCGTGGTGTCCGGCGGGGTGGCTGCCAACCGCGCCCTGCGCGAAGCTTTTGGGACCACCGGCCTGCGTGTGGTCTTTCCCGGTCAGGGCCTGAACACCGACAACGGCGCCATGATCGCCCTGGCCGCCGCCGCCGCCATCGAAGCGGGCCGCACGCCCAGCCCGCTGGGGGAAGGGGCAGTGGCCTACGCGCCGCTGGCACATGGTCAGTGGCCTGCGGCAAGTCCGAAGTAGAACAATCAGAGAGGTGGGGCGCGGCAACTTGAGTGCCGCGCCCCACCTTCATCTATTCCCACTCACCACTGCCTACGCACCACTTCCCGTTTACGCGCTCTTTGCCCCACTCTGCGCGTCCCGGGCTTCCTGGGCCAGCTGGCGGCGCAGAATCTTCATGGCGGCGGTTTTGGGCAGTTCACTGCGGAATTCTACGCTGCGGGGCACCTTGTAGGGGCTCAGCACCGCCTTGCAGTGGGCAATAATCTCGGCTTCGGTGGCGCTCTGGCCAGGCTTCAGGGCCACCACGGCGTGGACACTCTCGCCCCGGTAAGCGTCGGGCAGGCCCACGGCGGCCGCTTCCAGCACCGCCGGGTGGCTCATCAGGACCTCTTCGACCTCGCGGGGGTAGATGTTGAAGCCGCCCGCGATAATCAGGTCCTTCTTGCGGTCCACAATCCGGAAATAGCCCTGGTCGTCGGCCGTGGCCATGTCGCCGGTCATCAGCCAGGTCTGCCCGAACGCCTCGCGCAGGGTCTTGGCGGTTTCGTCAGGACGCTGCCAGTAGCCCTTCATCACCATCGGCCCGGCCACCCACAGCTCGCCCACCTCGCCCGCCGGAACCGGCTGGCCGTCGTCCCCCACCACCACCGCGTCCACACCTGGCATGGGCAGACCGATGCTGCCTTCTTTCTGGTTACCGAAGATGGGGTTGGTGTGGGTAATTGGGCTGGCCTCGGTCAGGCCGTAGCCCTCGACCAGATTGGCGCCGCCCGTGATCTCTTTGAACTTGCGCGCCGTTTCCAGCAGCAGCGGCGCCGACCCGCTGATACAGGCGCGGATAGAGGTCAGGTCATGCTTGGGGGTATCGGGGTGGTTGTTGATGGCGTTGTACAGGGTGGGCACGCCGGGAAACAGGGTCGCCCCCGAGGCCGAAATCTGCGACAGCACCATCTTAATGTCGCGCGCATTGGGCACCAGGGCAATGGTCGCGCCAATCAGGATGCTCAGGTTCATGGCCACCGTCATGCCGTACACATGGAAAAACGGAATGGCCGCCAGCGTGATTTCGTGGCCCTCGCGCAGGTCGGTCATCCAGCCCCGGGCCTGCTCACAGTTGGCGACCAGGTTGACGTGGGTCAGCATGGCGCCCTTGGGCACGCCTGTCGTGCCGCCTGTGTACTGCAGCAGCGCCACGTCCTGCGCGCTGACGCTCACCGGCTGCGGATTAGGCGCCTGCGAGGCCACCACCTTTTTCATGGACAGCACGCGCTCGCCGTAAGGAACAGCCACCCAGGTGCCTTCTTTACGGGCCTTGACGGGATACAGCAGGTTTTTCGGGAAAGGCAGGGCGTCCTGAATGCCGGCCACCAGCACGCGCTTGACTGGCACGCGGCCCTGAATCTCGGCGTAACGTGGGTAAAAAGCGTCCATGATCACCAGCGTTTCGCTGCCGCTGTCCTTGAGCTGGTGTTCCAGTTCGGTTGCGGTGTACATGGGGCTGGTGTTGACAGCCACCGCGCCGGCCAGCAGGGCGCCGTAAAACGCCACCACAAACTGCGGCATGTTGGGCAGCATGATGGACACGCGGTCGCCCGGCTGCACGCCCATCTTTTGCAGCGCGCTGGCAAAGCGCCCGGCGTCCTGCCACAGCTGGCGGTAGGTGGTGTTGGCCCCCAGAAAGGTCAGGGCCACGCGGTCAGGGTATTTGCTGGCGGTGCGTTCCAGCAGGGCCGGCAAGGTCAGGCCACTGGCGGTAAAGCTGTGGGGCACGCCGGCTTCGTAGCGGCCAAGCCAGGGACGGGACAGGGTGGGTTGGGTCATGAAGCGCTCCTTTGTGGGGGGACACACGGCCCCACGGGGGGTGCGTGCCGGGGGCACCGGGCGGGTGATTGCGGCCAATCAGGGCAGGTGAACCAGGAATGAAATTAGACTCAGTATAAGGTAAACCCTTGCGGCCGCAAGGGTTTCCCCCGCCAGGGGAGGGGCGGCGGCCCTGGGCAGCGCCGTCCCAGAAGGTGCGTCACGTGGGGTAGAAGGGACAGCGGCGCCTCTGGGTTTGCAGCGGCAGATGAACAGATGCTCAGGCCACAGGCGGCGGCCGGCTGGCACACTTGGCCCATGGCTGTTTCCCTTCCCGACCTTGACCACGCCCGTTATCTGCGCGCTGCTCTGGCCCTGGCCCGCGAAGCCCAGGCGGCGGGCAGCGCCCCGGTGGGGGCCGTGCTGGTGGACGCCCAGGGGCAGGTGGTGGCCCGTGGGCGCAACCGCGTGGGCGAAACCCAGAGCGCCGACCACGTGGGCCAGGCCAGCGTGGCGCACGCCGAGATGGACCTGTTTTTTCAGGTGGGCGAAGTGGAGAGCCCCGAGACCCTGACCCTGTACACCAGTCTGGAACCGTGCCTGATGTGTGGCGGGGCCAGCGCGCTGCTGGGGGTCGGCCGCCTGGTCTGGGCGACGGCCGACCCCTGGGGTGGGTCCGGGCGGCTGCTGCGCTGGGCCGACCACCCCGCCATGCAGCACACCGAGGTGGTGCCCACCCCCGACCCGGCGCTGGAACATGAGGGTGCCCTGCTGTTCGCCCCCGAAGCCCGGCGCGCCTTTCCAGACGAAGGCTGGGCACTGTGGCGCCAGCGTTACCCCGAAGAAACGGTGGGGGTCTGAGGCGCGTGGGCGTGCTCGTGGTGGGCAGTATCAATGCGGACCTGACGGTGACCGCCCCCCACATTCCGGCCCCCGGAGAGACGGTGTTGGGCCGGGAACTGCGAGTCGGTCCTGGGGGCAAGGGGGCCAACCAGGCGGTGGCGGCGGCGCGGGCGGGTGCCAGGGTGAGTCTCGTGGGGGCCGTGGGCCAGGACAGCTTTCAGGCCGATGCTCTGCGGCTCCTGCACGCTGGGGGTGTCAACCTGAGCGGCGTGCAGGTGCGCCCAGAGGCGACGGGCGTGGCTCTGATTACCGTTTCGGCCGGTGGAGAAAACGCCATCACGGTGGCCAGCGGGGCCAATGCGGCCCTCACACCAGGCGATCTGCCCGCCAACCTGGGTCCATGGACCCACCTGCTGCTGCAACAGGAGCTGCCGCCGGACATCACTCTGGCGGCGGCGCAGCGGGCCCACGCGGCCGGCCTGCACGTTACCCTGAACGCTGCGCCCAGCCGGGAAAAGGCCCCAGCGCTGCTGGCCTGCACCACTCATCTGGTCGTCAATGAGCACGAACTGGCGGCGCTGGCTGGAGAAGACAAAGACGTGGCCGAAGCGGCGCGCACGCTGCTGACCGCAGGCCCCCGCGCCGTGACCGTCACGCTGGGCGCGCAGGGCAGCCTGACGGTCACCGACGACGGCGAAACGCACCGCCTGGCGGCGTTTCCCGTGACGGCTCTGGACACGACGGGCGCGGGCGATACCTTTTGCGGCGTCGTGGTCGCGCGGCTGGCCCAGGGCGAGGCGCTGCGCCCGGCGCTGCACTGGGCTGGGGTGGCCGCCGCCCTGACCTGCACCCGCCCCGGCGCGCAGGCAGCCATGCCGGACTGGGCCGAAGTTCAGCAGGCAGGGGCGGGCGCCTAGTAAGGCCGTTTTGCTCGGTGCCACTACCCTCTGCCGCGCGGACATCTGGAGAGCAAATGCTCTAGCCTGCCGCCATGCGGTACCGCACCTTTAGCGAACAGGATTATGTCCCCTTGCAGGCGCTGGATTTGCTCGCCCAGCGGGCTGCTGATCCAGCCTTTGATACCCTGCCTGCGCGTGAGCAGGAGGGCCGTCTGCACACCAGCCTGCCGGCCCTGAAGTTCTACGAGCGCAGCGAGCATTCTTTTGTGGCCGAGGAGGACGGTCAGCTGCACGGCGTCGTGCTGGCGCAGTCGGTCTGGCAGGGCGACCGGCCCACCGTGCTGGTCCGCACCCTGACCACCCGCCCCGGCGCGGCGCCCGAAGTGGCGGCCAGTCTGCTGCACGCCACCGTGAAAAGCGCCTATGACGCGGCTGTCTACGAGGTGCATTTTGCCCTGACCCCTGACCTGGCTGGAGCCGCTCTTCAAGAAGAGGCGGTGGTCACGGGCCGCTACGCGGTCTGCCATCTGGGCACCCGCGCGCAGACCGCGCCTGGCGTGCGGCTGGGCACGCCGGGGGCAGGTGACGCATAATGACGGGCATGACCCCGAAAGCCACCCGCGTGCTGCTGGGCGTGCGCGGCATGAGTCGCGACGCTGGAACCACTGTTTCTCAGGCGCTGGCCGCCCTCCCCGGCGTGGTGAAAGCCACCCCCGACGAAGGCCAGATTGAAGTGCATTACGACCCCTCGCAGCTGACCGTCATGGACCTCGTGCGCGCCGTGCGCCGTCAGGGTTTCCTGGCCGGGATGCTCTAGGCGCGGCCGTGGCCCTGGGCTACGTGGGCGTCCTGACCATCCGGGTCGAGATGCCATGGGTCAGCAACCTGAAAGAAAAGCGGGCCCTGGTGCGGCCAGTCGTCGAGCGCCTGAAAAGCCGCTTTCCCCTGACGGTGGCCCGCCTGGACGGTCTGGACGCCCACGACTGGGAAGTGCTGGGGGTAGCGACCATCAGCAACGATTACGGCTGGGTCGAGGAAACCCTAAAAATGGCCGCCGACTATATCGCCAAGGAAGGGCCGTACCGCGTGACCAGCGAGCAGGTCGAGATCATGGTGCTGGGCGAAGCCGAAGACGCGGAAGACGAGGAGTAATTGAAAGCCAGCAGCGGGCCGCAGAGGAACTGTCTCTGCGGCCCGCACTGCGTCTGGGTTATTTGTTCAGGGCGTTTTGCAAGTCGGTGAAGGCGGCGGGGCGGCCCAGGGCGCGCCAGTTCAGCTCGTCTTCGCCGCTCAGCTCCTTGACCGATTCGGAAGAGCAGTCATAGGTGGCAGTGGCCTTGCGCATAATCGGCCAGATCACGGCGGCGGCGCGGCCGGCGATGTCTCTTCGTGGCACCGGCCCAAACAGGCGAGAGTCCTCGCTGCCCCGCTCTGTGCGGTTGTCACCCATCACAAAGTAGGTGCCAGCGGGCACCGTAATTTCCGGCTGGTCAGGCATCACGCCGTTGGCGCTGCTGGTGGCCTGGGTGGCCAGGGGGCTTTCGGTGTCCCAGCAGCCTTGCTGCTGCCAGTAGGCGGTGGTCCAGCTGGAGTCCAGCTTCACGCCGTTGACCGTCACATCGCCGGCCTCCACCCGAATGGTGTCGCCGGGCAGACCGATCAGGCGCTTGATCAGGAAGGGCCGGTACGTCCACAGGTTCAGGGGCGCCGACTTGGTGAGGTTGGGAATCTTGGCGCTCGCCTCGCGGGGGGGTTTGAAAATCAGGATGTCGCCGCGCTTAAACTCGCCCACGCCCGCCTTGTGCAGCCAGGTTTCGTACTTGGGCACAAAGACGCGCTCACGGTCACGCAGGTTGGGCATCATGCTCACGCCGTCCACGCCGACCAAGGTGGCCACGAACTGCGTAATCACCACCGCGAACACGATGGGTTCCAGCAGTTCCTTCCACAGTTTCTGGAGAGGGGTTTGGGCGGGCTTTACAGGTTGGGTCATGCACCGCGCAGAATACCGGATGCCAGCGGCCAGCCTCTCTCATCTGCCGCGTGGGGGTGAGGTGCCCAGGAGCGCCGGGGCTCACCGTGGAGTTTGTAAAGGCGTTCCGCCGGCGTCAGCATTAGCGTCTGGGGCTGGGGTCAGGGTCAGCAGACGCGGCAGCTGGGTCAGGGCGGCCTCACGTCCGGCGGCAATGGCCTGCTCGGTGCGGCCAAAGGTAATGAGGTCAATGTCCCCCAGCTGGGGACGCAGCTGCACGTCCGGACGGTAGAGGTTCACGCGGGCGTCGGTCAGCTGCGCCTGCATGATTTCCACAGCCCGGCGCAGGGCGCGCACCGGTCCCAGACTGGCCTCGCGCCGCCACAGCAGCACCCGGCGCTCCTGAAGTTCCAGGGGGTCGGGGGCCGTGACATTCACTGCCAGCACCTGCCGCGCGCCCAGAAACAGGGCGGCGTCCACCGGCAGCTGGTTCAGAATGCCGCCGTCCGAGAGCAGCATGTCCTCGTAAGGCACCGGTTCCAGGGCGCCGGGATAGGCGGTGGTGGCCCGCAGCGCGTCGTGAAGATTGCCGCGCGTGAGGTACACCGCGCGCCCGGACAGCAGGTCGGTGGCGGTGATGGCCAGCGGGGTGGACAGATCTTCAAAGGTCTCGGGCAGATGGTGGCTCAGCCAGGCCCTCAGCGCCGACTGCCGGAGCAGCCCGGGGCCAGGCCGGAAATCCAGCAGGCGCCGCCAGGACACGCCCCGGGCCAGGCGTTCCAGTTCAGCGGCGCTGTACCCAGCGGCGATAAAGGCGCCGACTAGGCCGCCCATACTGGTGCCCGCCACCACGCCGGGGCGCAGCCCGTGGGCCTGCAGCACCTCCCACACCCCCACATGCGCCAGGCCCCGCGCGCCGCCGCCGCCCAGCACTAGGCCGTAGCCTTTCACGCGGCGCTCCGGGGAAGTGGCGGCCAGCTGGGGGCCGGGAAAACGGCCGTCGTGGGCTGCGGACAGGAAGGCATATTCGGATTGTAGGCACTTCTTGAACTGAGTTCAGGAGGCGTGCTCCCCCGCCGCAGGGGGCGGGGCCTCCCCCCAGGGGCTAGGCGCCGCCCCCCCTGCGTGGTGTAGTTTGAACAGGATGCCTCTGGCGGGACAGGTGGTGGGAAACGGCGTGCGGCTGGTCAGGCCGGTGGGCCGTGGCTCGCACAGCCTGGTGTATTTCGCCGTGGACAGAGGCGGGCAGCCGTGTGCGGTCAAGATTTTTCCGGCGCATCTGGAAGGCTACGCCGACCGCGAGTATCAGCACGGGCACGCCCTGGAGCACCCCCGGCTGGTGCGTGTGATGGCGCGCGCGACCGTTGACGAGCAACCCGCGCTCATCAGCACCCTGGCTCGCGGCGAGGTGTTGTTTCAGCGGTATGCCCAGCGCCCGGCCGTCTCGACCGAGCGCCGCCCCTTCTTGCTGACGATGGTGCATCTGCTGGACGCCCTGGGGTATCTGCACGCCCTGGGTCTGGTTCACCGCGACATCAAGCCGGAAAACGTGATGGTCGAGGACGACGGCAGCGCCAAACTGGTGGATTACGACCTGTCTGGTCCCGCTTTCGAGACCTTCAGCACGCCCCTGCGCATGGGCACGGCCGCCTTTCAGAGCCCTGAGGCGGCGCGCGGTGAGGCTCTGGGGCCAGAAAGTGACCTGTATGGCGTGGGCATCCTGTTGGGCTGGGGGATTCACGGCGCCCTGCCCGACCCGGAAGAACCTTACCCGCTCAGCGCTGACCCGCTGGGCGCGCTGCATCTGGCCCTGACGAGTGCTGACCGGCACGCGCGCCCCAACGACGCTGCTCGCGTGCGCCAGGAACTCCTGAGGCTGGCAAGCCTGCCGTATTGAGGAAAGACCCAGCGTCAATTTGAAGCGAGCAAGGCTTGTAGGAAAGCGAAGCTCGACTGCTGAGCAGGGTCTTCGGCGTCATGGCTCTCCATCAAGCGGGCAGAAGGCAGCTGTTCGCCTGTGACTATTCCAGTCTGATACGGAGGCCATCTTTCTCTCCGCACACAGGAGCAGAAGTGGTTTGCCAACGCTGCATTCCTGTGGTGCTGCGTGCGCATCTACTCGGGCTGAACATTAGTTTGCATCTGCTGTGGCCGAAATCCGGCTTAAATGGATTGCGCTTCATGACGGCATAGCAGAGAAAGGCACTGTCTGCGCCTTTATAACAGCAGCATCCGGCTGTTCTCCTTCTCGCTCTGCTCGGCGTGAATCCAGCAGTCTGCCTGGTTCAATCGGAACCTCTCTGAGGTGTGCGGCTCTGTCACCACGGCAAAAACCGTTCGGAGCCGGGGCGCTGTTCTGCCCCGGCTCCAGGTGCTCCTTTCAGGTTTCAGCGCAGAATCCGGGCCTCGTGGGAACGCAGGGGCGCGCCGCTTCCCGGTTGGTCGCCGTGACTGCTTAGGAGGGTCTGGCCTGCGGTCAGCTCGGGTAGGTCGGCGCTGTCGCCCGTGAAGTTCAGCAGCACCGTCAGGCGCTCGCCGTCGCCCTCGCGGTAAAAGGCAAAGACACCAGGGGCCGCGTCCACGCTGCGGTAGGTGCCGCCCACCAGGGCCGGGTGGTCCGCGCGCAGCCGGGTCAGGGTCCGGAAGTAATGCAGGTCGCTGGCAGGGTCGGCTTCCTGCGCCTGCACATTGACCTGCGCGGCGTCACCGGCCAGGGGCAGCCAGGGCTGGGTGCCGGGGGCGCTAAAGCCTGCATTGGGTGTGGCGTCCCACTGCATGGGGGTGCGTTCGGGGTCGCGGCCAGCAGCGGGGCTGTCGGGTTGTTGCAGGCCCGCCGGGTCCACCATCTGCTCGTAGGGAATCGGCACGTTTTCCATGCCAATCTCGTCGCCGTAGTACACGGTGGGGGTGCCGCGCAGGGTCAGCAGTAGGGTCTGGGCCACGCGGTACTGCGCCGCGCCCACCCGCGTTTTAAAGCGGTGCTGGTCATGGTTGCCCAGCACCCAGTTGGGCCAGCTGCGGGCGTCCAGACACGCCGCGTCGTAGCTGTCGGCAAAGGCGCGCACGCCCGCCGCCTCCCAGGCCATCAGAATCAGGTGAAAGTTAAACGGCAGATGCACCATCTGGGCGTCTTCCCGGCCGGCGTAGGGCAGCAGGCGCTCTACGGGCAGGTAAATCTCGCCGACCATCATGCGGTCATCGAACTCGTCCAGAACGGCGCGCATCTCACAGATGTACTCGTGGGTCTCGGGCTGATCCTGGGTGTAGGGATGCAGCAGGCGCCAGTGCTCCGGCTGGCCGACCTGCCACTCCGGGTTTTCGGGTTCGTCCAGGTAGCGGTCGTCCTCGGCCAGCAGCCAGATCACGTCCACCCGGAAGCCGTCCACACCCCGGCGCATCCAGAAGCGTAGGGCCTCGAACATGGCCGCCCGCACCGCCGGGTTGCGCCAGTTCAAGTCCGGCTGGCTGGGCAGGAACTGGTGCAGGTAATACTGGCCGCTCGCCTCGTCCAGGGTCCAAGCGGGGCCGCCAAAAAAGGACCGCCAGTTGTTGGGCACGCCGCCGTCCGGGGCGGGGTCGCGCCACACGTACCAGTCGCGTTTGTCGCTGTCTCGGCCCTCCAGCGCCGCCTGAAACCACTTGTGGTCTGAGGAGCTGTGGTTAGGCACATAGTCCAGCATGACCTTCAGGCCCAGTCGGTGCGCTTCTTGCACCAGGGCGTCAAAGTCGGCCAGGGTGCCGAACAGCGGGTCGATATCGCAGTAGTCGGCCACGTCGTAGCCAAAGTCGCGCATGGGACTGGTGAAGATGGGCGAGAGCCACACCGCCCGCACGCCCAGGCTGGCCACATACGGCAGCCGCCGCGTGATGCCGCGCAGGTCGCCCACACCGTCGCCGCTGTCGTCCTGAAACGAGCGCGGGTAAATCTGGTAGATGATGCCGCTTTGCCACCATTTCAGCTCGCCAGTCAGTGGGGAAGGGGAAGTCATGTGGGCAGGGTAACAGGCAACGGCAAGCGACTAAATCGTTTCAGAAAAATCTGTCTAGATAAGATGACTGAAACAAGCGGAGCGTATGACGGCCTACTGCGCTAGTTGAGGGTGGTAGTCGTTTTCACAGCAAGGTTCCCCGGCATTGAGGGTATAACCCCCCCCTCCACCCTCACCAGCTCACGGCCAGGCTCATTCGTTTGAGGGCTACGCTCAGGCGCACGGCAACTCTGAGCGCCTCTTATTCAGCTGGTGTATCGCTGCCCAGACGCACGGTTACGTCGGCTCCAGACGCCCCCGAGGCCTGTGAGACGGCGCCATGCCCCACATCCTGTAACACTCGGGCCGCCGCCGTGCCGGTGGCTGTGGTCGTGGCAGGCCCGCGCGCCTCGTTGACAATCCAGACGTTGGTGTACCCCAGACCTTCCAGCCGGGCCTTAAGGCGCCGGGCGCTGCCGTCGGGGGCGTCGGTGTTCACGACCGCCACCCCCAGGCTGCGCGGGTCGTTGGGGTCGCGGAAGTGCTGAGCGATGGTGGCGTTCAGGCCGGTGCGGTCCACTTCCCAGATGCTGGCTGATCCCCGGAAGCTGGGGCGACCAGGCACGCTGTAAGTCATGAGTTTGGTGCCGCCCAGGCCGGCACCCGTCAGGGCCGCCACCTGCGCGCGCGTCAGGTTGCTTTTCATGTTGCGGTCGGTGGCGCCGATCATGCCCGGCAGACGCCACCAATTCAGCGGGCTTTTGGCCTGTGCCGTCAGTGCGGAAAGAAATTGCTGCTGCCGGGCGATGCGGCCAATATCGCCCAGTTTGTCTTTGCGAAAGCGCAAGAAGCCCACCGCCTGTTCTCCCTTCAGGCGCTGCGTTCCCGCCTTCAGGTCAATGTGGAGGTTGCCCGCGTTGTCGTCGTACTTCATGGCCTGCTCAATGTTCACAGTCACGCCCCCTGCCGCGTCGGTCAGGGCGGGCAGGGCGTTGAGACTGAGCAGCACGTAGGCGTCCACCGGCACGCCGGTCAGGGCCTGGGCTGCTCCCATCAGCATCTCGGGGCCGCCGTGGACATTGGCGCCGTTGATTTTCCCCCAGCCGTAGTCCGGCATATTCACCCAGGAATCTCGCGGAATGCTCAGCAGATTCACGCGCCCGTCTGGCCACGCCTGCGCCAGCATGATGGTGTCGGTGCGGCCATCATAGTTTTCTGGCTTGGCGGGCCAGGGCCAGACCGGCAGCTTGTCGTTGTATTCCACGTCCACGCCGGCCAGCAGCACGGTCACGGGACCGCCTGCCTTATCTGGAAGCGCTGCATACCGGGACAGAAAGGGGACAGCGGGAGAGAGCAGGGCGCCCACACCTGCCAAAGCGACCAGAACGAAAACAGCGGCGCGCACGCGGCGAGCATAGCGCCCCGGGCGGGGCGGGTGAATCATTCCGAAGGTGCAGTGGGGGGCAGGTCGCGCGTCAGGTGGGTGTAGTGGCCACCAGCCAGGGTGCGGTGGCCTGCCACCACAAACCCGCTGCGCTCGTAGAGCCGCGCGGCCGGGTTGCCATCCTGGGCCAGCAGGCCCAACCGGGGCAAACCCAGTTCACGCGCCCAGACAGCGGCTGCCGCCAGCAACTGCGCCCCGATGCCCTGATTGCGCGCCGCCTCGCTGACGGCCAGCGTGTCCAGATACAGCTCGCCGGGCGTGCCCTCCTGCTCAATGTGGTCTGCCTGGCCCAGAGCCCGCAGACGCGCCCGCAGCGGCTGGTCCAGGAGTTCGGCGGCGGCGCCTGGATAGGCCAGCAGCAGGCCCAAGGGCCGCCCATCGCGCTCGGCCACCCGCACCCTCTCGAAACTAAGGCGGTGGCCGCTGAGAGGGAACAGCTGCTCGATAACCTCCGCTGCTTCCGCGTCAGAAGGCGTGCCTGTCAGCGCCCAGCCAATGGGGCCAATGGTCGCCTGAATCAGCGGTGCAGCAAAGGGCGCGTCGGTGGGTGTGGCCGGGCGGATGGTCACAGGAGCAGGCCTCATCGGCTCAGGATAGGCAAAAGAGTCTTGGCAGACACAAGGTAAATCAAAGAAGGCACCTGGCTTGAAGGGCCACATAGGATCATTAGGGAAAGGCCTATCGCCCTCAGCGCTTAGTGCCTGCTCTAGCACCCGGGCTTACAGACCCAGTGAAAGCCAAACCTGGCTACAGGGCGGGGAAGAAAGCGAGTTTCTGCGTCCAGATCGCTGGACGATGGCGCCTTTCATCTTGAGAGGGTGAAGGCACCTCTTCAGAGCGGGTGCTCGCAGCAGAAAGCCAAAGGCAGAACTGGTCGAGCTGTACCGCGTTCATTGCCTTCAACACTCAATAAGGCGGTAAGCCAGCGGCGACCCGATTCAAAAGAGCCGCACCGGGCCTCCATCTAGAGGCCCGGCGCGGAACGGACAGCTGAGTTTTAGTTCAGGGTGATTTTGGTGGCGTTCAGGGTGCTGGCGGCCTCGTCAATGTCGCCTTCCACAGCCACATTGGCGTCAGCGCGGTCAGTACCGAAGAACTCGTCTGCGCTGGTGGCGGCGCCCTCAAACACGGTATCGGGGCCAACCGTCACGGCGTAGTTGGCGTCGTTCTCGTTAAGGGTAAAAGTCTGTGCGGTGCCGTCAAAATCGGTCACGCTGCCTTCCAGACCGTCACCGGCCGCCATATCCAGTTCTTCGCTGGTGTTGGCGTCATCATTGTTGGTCAGGGTGCTGTCGGCGCCGGGGTCAGCCGCGTCATCGGCAACTTCACCAGTATCGGTGGTGTCGGTGCTGGTGTCAGCGGTCGTATCGGTGCTGGTGGTATCGGTCGTTTCCGTCGTGGTGGTGTCAGTGGTCGTATCAGTCGTAGCGTCGTCCTGGGGGGCGCAAGAAGCGAGCAGGGCGGCAGTAATGAGGGCCAGCAGGGTGGGTTTCATGCCTGCTATCTTCTCGGCTCTCCCTGGGGCGCGGCATGAGGAAAGATGCAGGGAACCTTTACATCCCACCACTTGCCTTAAGTAAAGGTGAACTCGCCGTTCTGGACATCAGCTGTGATTGCTCCCCCACCCTTGAGGCGGCCAAACAGCAGTTCATCGGCTAAGGGCCGGCCCAGACGGGTTTCAATGACTCTGGCCAGGGGGCGGGCGCCCAGCGCGGGGTCGTGACCCAGCTCCGCCAGGCGGGCGCGGGCGGCGGGCGTGACGGTCAATGTCACGCCGCGCTCCTTCAGCTGGGCCTGGAGCCCCCGCAGGAACTTGTCCACGACGCCGCCCATGATGTCCGGGGACAGGGGAGCAAAATGCAGCACCGCGTCCAGGCGGTTGCGGAATTCGGGGGTAAAGGTGCGTTTGACCGCCTCGTTTTCCTCACCGGGGCGGCCCACCCGCGAAAAGCCCAGCGCCGGGCGTGCGGCGTCGGCGGCCCCCGCATTGGTGGTGAACATCAGCAGCAGGCCGCGTCCATCTACCTTCTTGCCGGTGTGGTCGGTCAGTGTGCCGTGGTCCATCAGTTGCAAAAAGAGGTTGTACACGTCGGGGTGCGCCTTCTCGATCTCGTCCAGCAGCACGACGGCGTGGGGATGCTTGGCTACGGCGTCGGTCAGCAGGCCGCCCTGGTCAAAGCCCACATAGCCGGGAGGCGCGCCGATCAGCCGCGCCACGGTGTGGGCCTCCTGGTACTCACTCATGTCAAAGCGGGCCAGGTGGATGCCCAGCCGCTCGGCCAGGGCGCGGGCCAGTTCAGTTTTGCCGACCCCCGTGGGCCCCGCCAGCAGGAACATGCCCTGCGGTTTCTGGGGGTCGCGCAGCCCGGCGCGGGCCAGTTTGACGGCACTGGCGACGGCCGACACCGCCGCGTCCTGCCCAAACACACGCGCCTTCAGGTCGGCTTCCAGGGTGGCCAGCGAGGTCACCTCCTCGGCCTTGACGGTGCCCAGCGGCACGCGGGCCATGCGGGCCACGGTGGCCTCTATGTCGGGCACGTCCAGGGTGCCGCCCTGCCCAGCGCTGGACCGCGCGGCCCCGGCTTCATCCAGCACGTCAATGGCCTTGTCGGGCAGAAAGCGGTCACGCAGGTGGCGCACCGACAGGCGCACCGCCGCGTCCAGCGCCGCTGGGGTGTAGGTGACCCCGTGGTGCGCGGCGTAGCGCCCCGCGAGGCCCTGCACGATGCTCAGGGCGTCCTCCTCGCTGGGTTCGGGGACCTCCACGGTCTGAAACCGCCGCCACAGGGCGCGGTCTTTTTCCAGGTGGCGCAGCTCAGCGGGGGTGGTGGCCCCCAGCACCCGCAGCCCCCCCCGCGCCAGCGCAGGTTTCAGAAGGTTGGCGGCGTCCACGCTGCCGCCTTCGGTGGCCCCGGCGCCGACCAGGGTGTGCAGCTCATCAATAAACAGCACCGCGTTCTGCCCGTCCAGCGCGGCCAGCACGGCCTTCAGGCGGGCCTCGAAATCCCCCCGGTAACGGGTGCCGGCCAGCAGGGCACCCAGGTCCAGAGCGTACACGGCGGCGCCGCGCAGGAATCCGGGGGCCTGCCCACCCACCACGCGCTGCGCCAGCCCCTCGGCCAGCGCGGTTTTGCCCACGCCGGGTTCACCCACCAGGACGGGGTTGTTCTTGGTGCGCCGCGCCAGGATGTGCGTCACGCGCTCCAGTTCCGGCGTGCGGCCAATCACTGGGTCAAAGGCGCTGGCGCGAGCCTGAGCGGTCAGGTCGCTGGCATAGGCGGCTAGCGGGTCCGGCTCGGCTTCGGCGGGCTGGTCGGGGCCAGTGGCGTCCACACCGGCCACCCGGCGCTCCCGTTCGCGGCCCGGGACCTTGGCCGCGCCGTGGGACAGGTAGCTCAGGACGTCCAGGCGCGTCACACCCTGAGCTTCCAGGGCGGCGCGGGCGGCGCTGTCTTCTTCTTCCAGCAGCTCGGCCAGCACCCGCGCGCCGTCGGCCTGCTCGCGGCCCTTGCCGCTGGCGTGCAGTTGCAGCACGGCGCCTTCCACGACCCGGTGAACGCCCAGGGTAAAGTCCGGCTCGGCGTCCTCCAACTGCTCCAGGGTGTTTAGATGGTGGCTGAGGTCGCCGCGCAGCCGCTCGACATCCACCGCCAGGGCCAGCAGGGCTTCCAGCGCTTCAGGGTCGTGGGTCAGGGCCAGCAGCAGATGTTCCTGGGTCACGTATTCGTGCCCGGCCTCGCGGGCGTAGTCGGCTGCCCGCCCAATCGTGACTTGTAAGTGGTCGCCAATCATAAATACCTCTGCACACGGAAGCGCGCGCCTCCACGGTCCTGTGAGGCCGTGTGGCTGGGCTGAGGACAGGGAGGACGCTGCCTCCAGGCTGAGCAACTGTCCCGCCTCATTCGCTCGCCTCTGGCTCGGCAACCACCCGCAGCGGGTGGCCCTCTCGCTGGGCGTGGCCCATGACCTGTGCCACCTTCGTTTCGGCCACGTCGCGCGGGTAGACGCCCGCCACCCCCTGCCCCTTGTGGTGAACCGCCAGCATAATCAGCTGCGCGTCCTGCTCGGCTTTGTGGAAATAGCGGCGCAGCACCAGCACCACGAAGTCCATCGGCGTGTAATCGTCATTGAGCAGCAGCACCCGGAACAGCCGGGGCCGCTCTGTCTCCGTGCGCTCCAGCGTCTGGGTGCTGTGCTGTTCGTCCCGGCGCGTCATGGGGCCGAGTGTAGCGGGCAGGGCGCCAGGCGGCAGGAACGTGCCTTACGGTCAAGGTTAACCCCCCTCCACAGGGGAAGGGGGGCGCCAGGGGAAAACTGGGTGGTCAGGCTTTGGGGTTGGGCTGCCCGGCGGGCCGGGTGGTGTCCTGGGCGGCCGTTTTGAGATCGGCAGCGGCCGGGGTGGCGGCGGTTTTTGCCTCGGCGCCCGCCTGCTTGGCCGCGTCCTTGAGGTCATTGCCGGCCTGCTTGGCGTCGGCAGCCGCCTGGCCGGCGTTCTGTTTCACTTCAGTCTTGACGTCCGCCGCCTTGTCGCTGGCGGTGTTCGCCACGTCGCGGGCGGCAGCGCCAGCCTGGGTGGTCGCCCCACTGACAGCCGTTTTCACGTCGCCGGCCACCTCTTTGGCCTTGTCCAGCGCCGCCTGCGTGCCGCCCGAGGCGGCGTCTTTGACCTCGCCGGCCTTCTCGGCAATGACGGCGCCCGCATCCTTGGCGGCGTCTTTGGTCTTCTCCCAGCCCTTGGTGACGCTCTGGCCCACGTCGTGGGCGGCGTCTTTCAGGCCCAGTTCGGCCAGCTTGGCGTCCAGGGCGCGGCGGTTTTGCTCGCGGCTGAAGTAGTACGCGCCGGCGCCCACCAGGGCACCCAGCACCAGCAGCCGTTTCAGGGGAAAGTGATGACTCATGAGAAGCAGCCTACGCCCCCCTCATCTGTGCAGGATGAGCTGCAATTTACGCGCAGTTCACGCCGTTGCAGCTTGGTCCCGATTCCGAACATTCCTCAGGGTAGGAGGGCGTTGGGCTGGCTGGCGCTGCAAAGCGGCACCGTCCAGGGTGGAGGAGAGGGTACGGGGCTCCGGGAATTGGACTTGCAAAGCACCGACGGGGCAATCTTAGGTGCCCTTCTGACTCTTCCGAAAACGGATGAATTTCCTACGGCCCGCCCAGCCCCAGGCGCCGGGCCAGCCCTTCGCTGAAAATCCAGTCCTCGGGCTCGTCCAGGCCCTGCACCTCGACCAGCACGCAGCCGCGCGCCAGGTAAAACGCGGCAATTGTGCTCCAGGCCTCGTCTTCGGTGGCGGCCGTTTCTTCGATGTCGTCCAGCGTTCCCCACAGGTCACCGTCCACCTCGGCGCTGCGCAGGGCCTCGGCGTGGGCGCTCAGGGCCCAGGCGTCCACCGCCTCGTCTGGGGCGTAGGTTTCGCCGGGCCGGCGCACGTCCAGGCGGTCATCCCGCTCGTACAGGGACGCCAGGAAGGTGGCCCAGGCATCTGGGGTCAGGACAAAGGCAGAGGGGCGCTCGCTCACGCCGGCCAGTGTACGGGCCGCTGCCGCAGGCCGTGAAGAAACGGTGCAGGCGCGCCCAGGGCAGGCCAGTACACTTGCGCTATGACCGCGTTTACGCCGCGCCGCGCACCCCTGCTGCTGACTGTGCTTCTGACCTGCTTGCTGGTGCCCCTGCTGGCTGGGTGGGCCGGGGCGCAGTCCGGTGGAGGCTTTGGCGGGCGCAGTTCGGGCAGCTCGGGGGGGAGCTCCGGCGGCAGTTCGGGGGGGTACAGCAGTCCGTCGCGTGGGGGGGGGTACAGCGGCGGCTACGGGGGCGGGTACAGCGGCCCCATCATTATCAATAATGGCGGCTACGGCGGTGGGTACGGCTACAGCAGCGGCGGGGGCGGCCTGATTGGCCTGCTGGTGCTGGGCGTGGTGATTTTCCTGGTGGTGGGCGCCCTGCGCCGGGGTCTGGGCAGCGGCGGCGCACGCGGGCTGGGGGCCGTCAGCGGCACTGCGCAGGCCCTGAGTGTGCAGTTGCTGCTGGCCGAGGGGGATGAGGTCAAGCGCGCCCTGGGCCGCGTGGCCCAGAGCGGCGACCCCGACACCAACGAGGGCCTGACCCGCATGTTGCAGGAAGCCGCACTGGTGGTGCTGCGCCACCCCGAGCGCTGGGTGTACGGCAATGTGGAACGCGCCCAGGGCTCGGCCGCCACCGCCGACAGCCAGGTGGGCGCCTGGGCCACCCAGGCCCGCGCCGCCTTTACCGAGCAGACCACCAGCAACTACCAGAACCGTGATCCCCACAGCGGCTATCAGCGCCGCGACGACTACACCTTTCAGGCTGACGCCGGCGACCAGTACCTGGCAGTCACGATTGCGGTGGCCGCCCACACACTGGCGGGGCTGCCCCCAGCCGGCGCCACCAACGCCGGTGAAGCCCGCGCCGCCCTGAGCGCCCTGAGCAGCGTGACCCCCGGCGACCTCATTCGGGCTGAAGTGGTCTGGAGCCCCGACGCTCCGGGCGAATTCCTGAGCGAGGACGAGGCCATTCAGAAGTATCCCGAGCTGACAAGGCTGTAGGGGAGGATAGGGGCCTGATGTCCCGCGCTGAACGGGTGTGGGAGCCCTCTGGCGAGAAGGCCAGGCTGGCGCTCTCTCAGCTGTGTATGCGCTCCGTGACCTGGCTGGACGGACTTCAGGCTTTGCTCGCTGGAGTTAGCCCCTCATCGAGCTTGCTGCCTGATACCGACTCCGATTGAATCGCTTGCAAAAGCGGTTCAATCCGAGCGGAGCGAGCAGGAGAGAAACGAGGTCCGGGCGTGGAGCCGGCAAATCGGCTCCTTTCCGATTTGTCGGCGGAACACACAGAGTCCGGAGGAGCCCTTCTCTGAAGCACAGCTGTGACCCCTTTCTCCTGCAACTCTGGGCACGGTCTGGGGTCGCGTTGGCACCCTATGCTGCTTCCAATGGCCCGCCGCCGCGCTCCCTCTGCCTGGCCTCCGCCGCCCCGGCCGCCTGACTGCTGCGCCCTGTGTGAGCGTGAGGTGCCGCAGCTGACAGAGCACCACCTGCTGCCCCGTTCTCAGGGCCGGCGGCAGGGGCTGAAGGCCGCCGAATTGCCGACCACGCTCCTGTGCCCGGCCTGCCACAAGTTCCTGCACCGCACCCTGACGAATGCGGAACTGGCCCGCGACTACCGCGACTTGCCCGCACTGCGTGCCCAGGAGGACGTGGCCCGCTTCGTGGCCTGGATTCGCCGCCAGCCCCCTACTAAAGCGGTGCGGGTGAAGTAATACGGACTCCGATTGAATCGTTTGCAAAAATGATTCAATCCGAGCGGGCTTGCAAAGCTGCGCAGCAGAGCGAGCAGGAGAAAAAGCGGGCTGAAGGGCGTGGAGTTAACGAATCGGTTCCTTCATTTGTTAACGAAATAGACGGAATCCGTATAAAAATCAGGCGCGCTGAGAGCGTTTCTCAGCGCGCCTGACCCGCCAACAGCTTTATTTCAGCGTGCCCACATAGGCGGCCACGGCGGCCAGGTCGCCGTCCGTTATGGGTTTGAGGGCAATGCGCATGGCGTCGGGGTAAGCGATTCCCACGGGCGGCAGGGCGCGGTACTCCTTCAAGGCCGCCAGAACAGCGGTTTCACCCAGGCCAACCAGACTGGGAATGCCCAGGGCGTCGGCCCCCTGCCCGTCTTCGCCGTGGCAGACCACGCAGGCCATGACATTGCGAGCCGGGTCGCCTTCCAGATATAGGGCTGTGCCCTGAGCCAAGCGGGCAGCAGCCGTGGCAGCGGGTGGGGTGGAGACCGGGCTGGCCGGCGGCGTGGTGGGAGCCGCTGGGGTAGCTGGCGCTGGGGTGCTGGGCACGGGGGCCGCCGGTGTGGCGCCGGCCTGGGCGTAGTGCGCCGCCACATCCACGATGTTCTGGTCCGACAGCTGAGAGGCCACCCCCTGCATGACAGGGTTGCGCCGGGTGCCGGCCCGGAAGGCCACCAGCGCCTCCTGAATTCGGGCCGCACTCTGGCCTTCCAGCACAGGCGCGCGTCCCCCGGCCCGGTGGCAGCCGGCGCAGGAACTGGCCGCCAGGGTTGCGCCGCGCGCCGCGTTCGGGGTGGCGCTCAGGGCGCCGGCAGAGGAGGGGGTGGTCTGGGCCAGCACGGCGCCCGCCAGCATCAGGGCCGGCAGGCCAGCGGCAACAAGACGAACAGACAGGCGGTAACGTGTGCCCATAACAACCTCCCAAAAGCCTGCGGGTGAACTGCTGCTTTAGTGTACGGGCTGCGGCGCCGGGACCGACACCCCGGTCTGTGCAGGCAGCCAGCGGCGCAGCACGGCGGGCACCACCTCGGCCGCGACGACCACCAGCAGGGCGTAGCGCAGCACCCGCACGACGGTCAGGTCTTTGAGGGCGTCGGGCAGGGCGCTCAGGCCAAAGTAGACGGCGAACACCATCACCAGGCCGGCGACCGCCACGATCAGGCGGCCCGTCAGGTCACGCGGCGGGGCGAAGGTGGGGCGGGTCACCCAGAAGCCGGCCAGCAGGCCCAGGCCCACCCCCACCTCGCGCGGGGTGTTCGCCGGCAGCACGGCGGCCACCACCAGCACCAGTGCCGGAGGCAGCCAGCGGCCCAGGTCGTGTTCCGGGAAATGGCTCCGGGCAGCGGCGTAGGCGAACAGCCCGCCCAGCAGCAGCCCCACCACCACGTCGCTGGGATAGTGCACCCCCAGCGCCAAGCGGGAGACCGCCACCACCGCCACCAGCAGCGCCGCCGCCACCCACAGCCAGCGCCGGCCCAGCTGCGCGGCCATCCCGAACCACAGGGTCGCGCTCATCTGGGTGTGGCCACTGGGCAGCCCCGGCCCGCCGGCCGTCGCTTTGGCCGCCTCAGAGGCCACCGAGGGATCATTGAAAAAGGGGCGCGGCAGGTCCAGGCCGTATTTCAGCGCCGAATTGACCAGATAACTCAGGGCAAAGGCCACGCCCAGGTTGCGCCCGCCACTGGGCCACACCAGCCAGGTGTACAGCGCCAATGCCACGATAAAGACCTCGTCACGCCCCAAGTTCGTGACCGCCATCCAAAAACTGTCCATGTGCCGCCTATTGTGACTTATTTTTCACATGGTCGGGTGCCGCGTGGCCACTGCGGCGCGGTAAACTGCGGGGTATGACTCTTGCTCAGCCTGACGTTTTGCAGGCCACCACTCATAAGGCGCCCAACGCCCTGGAACTGCGCGGAATTACCAAGCGCTTTCCGCTGGTGCTGGCCAACGACGATATTTCCATGCATGTGCGGTGGGGCAGCGTGCACGCCCTGTGCGGTGAAAACGGCGCCGGCAAAAGCACCCTGATGAAAATCGTGTACGGCATCCAGCCGCCCACCAGCGGCCAGATTGTCGTGGACGGCGAAGTCGTGGACCTGACCAACCCCAGCGAGGCCATCCGGCGCGGCATCGGCATGGTGTTTCAGCACTTCATGCTGGTCGAGACCCTGACCGTGACCGAGAACGTGATTCTGGGCGCCGAGCCGACCAGTGGCGGGGCCATCAACTACGCCGCCGCGCGCAAGCGGGTGGCCGAGCTGATCAAGCAGTTCAACTTTGACCTGAACCCCGACGCCACCGTAGGCGAGTTACCAGTGGGCCTCCAGCAGAAGGTCGAGATTCTGAAGACCCTGTACCGGGGCGCGCGCATCCTGATTCTGGACGAGCCGACGGCGGTGCTGACCCCCAGTGAAACCGACGAACTGTTCGACTTTCTCAAGAACCAGTACGCCGCCAGCGGCAACGCCGTCATCTTCATCAGCCACAAGCTGCATGAGGTGCTGCACATCAGTGACACCATCAGCGTGATCCGCGACGGCCGGATGATCGGCACCATTTCGGCCCAGGGGGCCACCACCGAGCTGCTGGCCCGCATGATGGTGGGGCGCGAGGTCACCCTGAAGGTGCAGAAAAAAGCGGCCCAGCCAGGCGCCGCCGCCCTGGACGTGCAGAATGTGGTCGTGAAGGGCGAACACCGCAACGCGGTGGACAACGTGAGTTTTCAGGTGCGCGCGGGTGAGGTCGTGGGCATTGCCGGCGTGGAGGGCAATGGCCAGAGCGAGCTGATCGAGGCGATTACGGGTCTGAGAACCTACAGTGGCCAGATCACCTATCTGGGCAAATCGGCCAAGGGCGTGCGCGAGGTTGAGGCGTCGGGCCTGTCCCATGTCCCTGAGGACCGCAACGAACGCGGCCTGGTGCTGGAGATGACCACCGCTGAGAACTACATTCTGGGCGAACATGACCGGGCGCCGTTTGCTGGGCCCTTTGGCTTTCTGAAGCGCGACGTCATTGAAGACAACGCCCGTAAGCTCAGCGAGCAGTACGACGTGCGCCCCCGCAGCGCCAGCCTGCAGGCCGGGCGTTATTCGGGCGGCAACGCGCAGAAACTCATCGTGGCGCGCGAGATGCGCAAGGGGCCCAAGATTCTGGTGGCCAGTCAGCCCACGCGCGGGGTGGACATCGGCGCCATCGAGTTTATTCACAGCCGGATCGTGGAGGCGCGCGATCAGGGCCTCGCCGTGCTGCTGGTCAGTGCTGACCTGGGCGAAGTGATGAACCTGGCCGACCGCATTCTGGTGATGTACGAGGGCAAGGTGGTGGGCGAGGTGGACGCGGCCAACGCCACGGAAACGCAGCTGGGACTGCTGATGACGGGCAGCGGTGAGGACACGACGACGACGAAAGCGGGCTGGTAAGGCTCGGTGGATGGGGCGCCTCCGGTGTGGGGGCGCTTTTTTTGTTTTTCGGCGGGGGTGCCCCACCCCCCAGCCCCCATCCCCAGAGGGGACGGGGGAGCGGGCGTTGGCACTGGGCAAGAGTTTTGACTGGCGTTGGCCGGCTTGCTCTGTTCGTTTTCGTGTCCGGCCTCGACGCCATCCTGCCGCCCACCGGAAGGGCCTGCGCGCTGCGCGCACAATGGCCTCGCCTGGACTTGGGCGCTGAGGGGGCAAGGTGTGTCGGTGCGGCCCAGAGGTTCGACTTTTGAAAAGACAAAAGAAAGGCGCTTAAGCAGAAGCGCCTTTCAAAAGTAGACCCTCGTGTTTTAAGCGTCCCCACCTTGCCCCGTTACGGGGAGAGCAACGGAAGCCGTCGTGCGCGCAGCGCGCGGGCGTAAGCCGATGGGCGGCAGGTGGACCACGGCGTCTATAGCGCCGAATGACCTGGCCTCTCCGCCGCGCCAGTCAATCCCTGCCCAGTGCCAACGTCCGCTCCCCCTGCCCCTCTGGGGGAGGGGGCTGGGGGGTGGGGCAAGTCAGTTCAGACGCTCTCTATCCATAGGGCAGAACATTAACCCTCCCCACTCTCCTTCTTCCCCGTCAAACTGATCCCCGCACTCGCCGCAATCACGCACCCCATCGCTAGCCACTGCACCAGCGTCAGGCGTTCATGCAGAAATAGGAACCCGCTGAGGGCCGCAATCGCCGGTTCCAGACTCATCATCACGCCAAAAATCCGGGCCGGAATGGCGCGCAGGGCACGCATTTCGAGGGTGTAGGGCAGGGCACTGGAGAGAGCCGCCACCGCCAGGCCCAGCAGCAGGGCGTGCGGCGAGAGCAGGGCGGGCCCGGCCTGCACGGCGCCGAAGGGAAGCACCATCAGGGCCGCCACCCACATGCCCCCCACCACGCCGGTGGTGCCGGGAACGCGGCGGCCCACGGCTCCCCCCGCCAGGATGTATCCGGCCCATAGGGCGCCGGCGGTCAGGGCCAGAACGACGCCCTGGGCCGACACCTGCTGCGCGGCCTCACCGCCCACCGGGGCAATCAGGGCGATGCCCAGGCCGGCCAGCGCCACCCAGGCAATATCCAGGGCGCGGCGCGACAGGGCCAGGGCCAGCAGCAGAGGCCCTACGAATTCCAGCGTGACGGCCAGCCCCAAGGGCAGGTAGCGCAGCGACTCGTAGAACACCAGGTTCATCAGACCCAGGGCGGCGCCGTAGGGCACGATAACCAGCCACTGCGCGCGGGTCAGCTGGCGCAGGTTGGGGCGCAGCACCAGGGTCAGCAGCAGGGCCGCCAGCACCACCCGCAGGGCCGTGGTGCCGGCGGCACCCAGCGTGGGAAACAGCGTTTTGGCAAAGGCGGCGCCACCCTGAATGCTCAGCATGGCCAGCAGCACCGCCGGAATGGGGGGCAGCGAAAAGCGGGACCGGGAGGCGCTGACGGCGTTCGCCAGCGCTGCCTCAGTTGGCACCGGTTCAGTCGGCACTGAGGGCCACCGGGTTGTCGTTTTCGCTTTGCTCGGGCAGGTGGCGCCGGACCTCGCGCATGGCCGAGTGGATGACAGCCATCGCCATGCTCATGGTCAGCAGACTGGAAAAGCCGTAGCTGACCAGGGGAAGGGGCACGCCCGTGACTGGAAAGATACCGGCCGCCACGCACAGATTCACGAAGGCCTGACCCACGATCATGAACATGGCGCCGATGGCCATCACGCTGGCCCCGTGAATCTCGGGCGTCATGGGGCGCACGCGGCTGGCCAGGTGGGCCACGTCCAGCGCGGTGGCCACGATCAGCCAGTAGGCAAAGAGCAGCATCGCCACCCCCAGCAGCCCCGAGGTAAAGCCCACCGACGCCACAATCATGTCGGTGTGCTCGCCAAAGTAGTTGTAGCGCGGGCCGTCGGGTCCCTGGCCAGGAATACCGCCCATGCGCAGGTCGCGGTGGGCCATGCCAATCTGGTCCAGGCCCTGAGCCGTCACGTCGTCGCGGGTCTGGTAGCCGATCAGGCGCTCTTTGATATAGGGATGCTGTTCCAGGTAAATCCCGGCCACCGGAATAGCCATCAGCCCCAGCGCCAGCATGAAGCCGCTGATATTGCTGATGCGCACACCCGCCGCGTACATCAGGATGATGCCCAGGGCAAACATCAGCACGCTACTGCCCAGGTCCGGCTCCCAGAAGATGAGACCAGTGGTGAGCAGAATCATGCCCGTGGCGCTAATCAGCTTGTTCTGTACGCCCCTGCGGGCAAAAAAGGACGCCAGCATCAGGACCAGGCCCAACTTGGCCATCTCGGACGGCTGAAACCGGATGACCCCAAAGTTCAGCCAGCGCTTGGTGCCGGAACTCTCGGCGGTGCCCACCCCGATAAAGTGCACCAGCACCAGCAGCACCAGGGTGACCACCCAGACCCACGGCCCGACCTTCAGAAAGGCGCGGGGCCGCAGCCGGGCGACCACCAATGTCAGGCCCAGCGCCAGCAGCGCCTTGGGCCCGTGGTCGAGAATCTTGTCCGGGTCGGCCGCCGCAATCCCCAGCATTCCCAGGCTCAGCAGCAGCACCTGGGCGATGAGCAGCTGAACACTCATGCCTCTGCCTGCCCGGCGGCCAGCGCCTGCGCCGCGCGGCGGAAGCTCTCGCCGCGCGCCTTATAGTCGCGGAACTGGTCAAAACTGGTGCCCACTGGGGCCAGCAGGACAGTGCCACCATCCGGCAGGGCCTCCAGGCCGGCCTGCACCGCCGCCCGCATGGTGGCCTCGCCGTCCTCGCCGGTCACCACGCGGTAGGGCAGCCCCAGGCTGCGGGCCAGCGCCTCGCCGTCCTCGCCAAAAGCGATGACCTGCGTGACTCGGCCCTGCGCGGCCTGCCGCAGCGGCGCCAGTTCGGCGCCCTTATCCCGGCCGCCCACCAACCAGGCCACCGGGGGGTGGGCCCGGTCCAGGGCCGCCTGCACCGCCAGGGTGCGAGTGGCAATCGAGTCCTCGATAAAAGTGACCCCATCTTTCTGCGCCACCGTTTCAAAGCGGCCCGCGACGGGCTGCGCGCTCTGGAGGGCGGCGGCCAGCAGGCCAGGGTCGGCGGCGCGGCCCAGGTGAACCAGCAGCGCCTCAGCGGCCAGCAGGGCGGCGGCGGCATTGGCAGGGTGAATGCCGGCGGGGAGGTCGGCTGGGTAGAGAACGGAAGTGCCGTCAAATAGGGCCAGCCGCGCCGGGTCGAAGCGCCGCACCTGGGCGCGGGTCGGCACATCAAGGCCAGCGGGCAGCACGAGGACGTCGCTTTCTTGCTGCGCCGCCGTGATGTTCAGCTTGGCGGCGTGGTAGGCCGCCGGGGTGCCGTGCCGGTCCAGATGGTCAAGGCCCAGGTTCGTGATCACGGCCACCGGCAGCCGCAGGCCCGGCACCCGTTCCAGCTGAAAACTGGACAGTTCTGCCACCGCCACCTCGGCGCGGTCCACCACGTCCAGCAGCGGCGGGTCAATGTTGCCGCCCTCCAGGGCATTCAGACCGCAGGCGCGCAGCAGGTGGGCGATCAGGACGGTGGTGCTGCCCTTGCCCGCCGTGCCGGTGACGCCCACCATCGGCAGGGCCGGGTGGGCGCGGGCGGCCAGGGTGACCTCGCCAATGACCTCGGCGCCCGCCGCGCGCAGCCGCTCCAGGTCAGGGTGGTCAATGGGCACGCCCGGCGCGGCGACCACCGTGCTGTACGCCTGGGTCACGTCGCCGCGTGTCCAGCCCAGTTCGGCCATCAGCGCCTCGTCCTCGGGGGCGGGCCGCGCGTCGGTCCAGTCGGCCTGCTTGCCCTCACGGGCCAGAAAGCGGGCCACGCCCCGCCCGCTGCGGCCCAGTCCATATACCAGCACCCCGTCACGCTTCACGCCCTCAACCATAGAGCAGCGCAGGCCGCCCTTGTGAAGCGCCCATCTGGTGGGAAACAATCGCAGGGCATCTTCCGGAGGTTTGTTCATGAAGCGACCAGCTGCTCTGTCTATTCTGACGCTCTTGCCCCTGGCCCTGGCTGGCGGCGCGCCGCCCCCGGTTTCCGTGGTCCTGGCGGCGCCCACCCTGGCCGCCCCCGTGCGGGAGGTCACGCTGGCGGCGGCCCCCGACGGCACCCTGCACTTGGGGGCAGTGATGGATAGTGGGCGCTTTAACAGCGGGCGCGGCACCTTTACTGGGCGCGTGGTGCGGGTGTGGCGCGCCTCTGGCCAGGGCTGGGTGCCCCTGGGTGACGTGCTGAATTACCGCCAGCCCCGCCCGGCCTCTAACCTGAATCTGGTGCTGGATGAGCGCGGCGCGCCGGCCATCGTCTGGAACGAGAACTACGGCGACAACGATGTCGTAGAGCTGCGGGCCTGGCGCGAGCAGGAAGGCTGGACCGACTGGGGCGCGCGCTACCTGGGTGACGACCTGCCATATGCCGCTCGCACGCGCGCCGTGGCGGCCTGGAGCGGCGAGATCGTCTTGGCCTGGGGCGAGTATCTGCGTAAGCCCGACGGCAGTCAGCTGACCGTGCGGCGCTGGAATGCAGAGCAAAAAAGCTGGGTGCGTGGCCCGGCTTTTAATGACATTCGGGCCTTTTCCCGTACGCCTGCCCTGGCCCTGACCCGGACGGGGGCGCCTGTGGTGGCGTGGTTACAGGGCGAGGTCACCGGGAGTCGGGTGCTGGCCGCCCGCTGGACAGGGCAGGCGTGGCAACCGCTGGGCGGGCCCCTGAACCGCGCCCCGGCCTACGTGGCCTCGACCCGACTGGCGCTGGACGGGCAAGACCGGCCCACCGCCGCGTGGCTGGAACAGGTGGGCGGGCAGGACACCCTGCTGGCCGCCCGCTGGACAGGGCAGGGTTGGCAGCCGCTGGGCGGGCCGGTCAGCCGCCTGTACGCCTCGTCGCCGTCGCTGGCGGTGGCCCCAGATGGACAGGCAGTGCTGGCCTGGATTGAGGAGCGGCTCAGTGACGGCCTGGGGCAGATGCGCGCCGCCCGCTGGGACGGCCGGGCGTGGGTGACCTGGCCTGTGCTCAACCGTGACCCGCGCCGGGACGCCCGCTCGGCCTCGGTGGCAGTGGACGCAAAAGGCCACATCACCGCCGCGTGGCGCGAGGATGTGGCTGGGAAATATGCGGTGCAGTTGAGGCGGTTGCAGTAGGTCTGTCCAGCACGTTGTGCATGACCGGTGGAGGCACGCCGCATACGCACGCCAGCTCTACCAGTGGCACAACAAGTCTGATCCGAATGGGCTCTGGGCCTACTGCAGACGAATCGGCGCTGTTCTAGTGCGTGGGCGCGACAGGCGGCGTTCATCTGAGCCGCGTCGCCCTGGAAGAGGTTGACCGCCGCCAGGGCTCTGGGCCAAGCGGCGGTCTGCTGACTGGCTGGGCTGCAAAGCCCCGCTCTGTTGCCCAGGCCTCTTGCTCTAGAGGCCCTTGGGCTCTACCGGGATGGTTCTACTCTCACCGCGTGGCGGGAGCAGCCAGCGCCGCTTCAGTCTCGCCGTCGTGGGGTACGGGGGGCGGCGTGACTGTCAGGCCCGCCTCCTGCTGCGCCCAGGTCATAAAGGCTGCCAGGCCCCGGCGGAACATCACCGGGCGCTTTTCGCGTTTGCCCAGTTTGCGGGGCTTGCCCGTCCTGGGGTTCACCTCGGCCGGAAGTTCAGGCACCAGCGCCCAGTTGACGTTCATGGGCTGGAAGCCCTTGGGGTTGGCGCTGGCTAAGTAGCGCACCAGGCCGCCCAGCATGGACTCGGCTGGTGGGGTCAGCGGGGGCAGACCCAGGGCCAGGCGCGCAGCGTTGGTGCCGGCCAGCCAGCCGGTCGCGGCGCTTTCCAGGTAGCCCTCGGTGCCGGCCAGCACCCCGGCCACAAACTTGGTCGGGTCGGCCCGCAGCCCCAGCGTGGCGTCCAGCACCTGCGGCGCATTCAGGTAGGTGTTGCGGTGCATGACGCCGTAGCGCACGATCTCGGCCTGCTCCAGCCCCGGAATCAGGTTCACGACGGCCTTCTGGTCGCCCCACTTCAGCCCGGTTTGAAAGCCGACCAGCGACCACATCCGGCCCTCGCGGTCTTCCTGCCGCAGCTGGGCCACCGCGTAGGGCCAGCGCCCGGTGCGTGGGTCGTCCAGGCCCTTGGGCGACATGGGGCCAAAGCGCGGCGTGTCCACGCCCCGGCGTGCAATTTCTTCGATAGGCATGCAGCCCTCGAAAAACTCCAGCTTTTCCCAGTCGTGGGGCGTGTGGGCGCGGGCCTGTTCCAGCGCGTCAAAAAACGCCAGATACTCCTCTTTGGTAAAGGGGCAGTTGATGTAGTCGGCGCTCTGGTCGTAGCGCCCGGCCCGCCAGGCGACATCCATGTTGATGCTGTCAAACGCCAGGACCGGCGCGGCGGCGTCGTAGAAGCTCAGGCGCTCGCTGCCCGTCAGCCGCGCCACATCGGCGGCCAGCGCGTCAGAGGTCAGTGGCCCGGAGGCAATCACGGCAATGCCGTCCGGCACGGCGGTGACTTCCTCGCCCAGCACCTCAATCAGAGGGTGCTCCCGCACGGCGCGGGTCACGCGCGCACTGAATTCGTCACGTTCCACGGCCAGGGCGTTGCCGGCAGGCAGCTTGGCGGCGTCGGCGGCGCCCACAATCGCGCCGCCCACACTGCGCAGTTCGGCCTGCAAGAGCCCCTTGCTCTGCATCTCGCCCTCGCCGCCCAGCGAATTGCTGCACACCAGCTCGGCAAAGTTGCCGCTGCGGTGGGCTGGGGTCATCTTGACAGGGCGCATTTCATACAGGCGCACCCGCACGCCCAGCCCGGCGGCGGCCAGCGCCGCTTCCGAACCGGCCAGGCCCGCGCCTATGACGGTGATTGTCGGCTCATTCATCAACCGGCCAGTGTAGGCGATAGGGGAGGGGATGTTTGTGGGGTGGGGGCTACGCGTGCGGCGCAGTACGGCGGCGCCAGAGCAGCAGTGCCGCGAGCACTCCTTCCCAGACAGCGCTGATGGTCAGGGACAGCAGGAGCCATAGCGGCAGCAAAAACACCAGATACAGAACTGCCTCGCCCAACATCAGATAAATAGGGGTTGACAGGAGCAACACATAAAGGATGAAAGGCGGGAGAATCAGAAGCGTGGCTCGGCTCCAGGCGCGGCCCACCAGTCTGCGGCCAAAGTGTGCAGGTTCACTGGAGCGCCGATATTTATATGACAGGCGCCCTGTGGGGATGGGCGGTGCCGGTGTTTCTCTGGCGCGCCACACTGGCAACCCCAGCGCCAGAGCCAGCATGACCAACCCTAGAGGCACAGCGACTAGCGGTTCACTCACAGCGGCTGCCAGCTCCATTGAGGGGGTCAAAACATCCCCCTCAATTCCACTTCTGCCGCTGTCTCTTCCAGAGACTTACTTCGTTCGCCCCAGAATGGTTGAGGGGCATATCCCTCAACCATTCTGGGTTCTGCTCTCAGAAGGAGGCTCATGGCTCCAGCCTAGAGCAGGCTGCGTGTGCACTCCGCAGAACTTGCGGTCCTACCGCTCCGGTGTGCCGCCCAACATCGCCTTGACGCGCGACAACCCCTCATACGCCAGAATGCGCGCGGCGTACAGGCGGTCATGGGGAAAGGGCAGGGTCAGATCGAAGCGCGTTTCGGGCGCCGGCACGCTGGTCACCGGCACCCCTTGCGCCCGGAACAGCGCGGCGGCCCGGCGGGAGTGGCTGGGGGTGGTCACCAGCAGGACCCGCCGCCACTGCCGGGCGCGGGCCAGGTCGCGCACCCGCGCCGCCTCGTCCCGCGTGGTGGTTACGTTGGCCAGGGTGAAGACCTGTGGCCCGGCGGCTCCGTACAGCGCGCGAATGTGCGCCTGTTCAATGGCGCTCATCTTGGGACACCCCTGCGGCCCAAGCCGCCCCGACTGCTCTGAGACGGTCACCACGGGCGCGTACCCCGCCCGCCACAACTCCAGGCCGCGCACCAAACGCGCCAGACTGCTGGGCTCCAGAACCGCCGAGCCACACTGCACGCCGCCGCCCAGAATCACGATGGCGTCGGCCTGTACGGGCGACTGCGCCAGCGTCAGAGCGTTGAGGGGTGCGCGCAGAATGGGGGTCAGCAGGCACAGGGCCAGCGCAAAGGCCAGGGCTGCCGCGCCCACACGCAGACCTTGCCAGACCGGTGCCCACGCGCCCGCTGCCCCGCACAGCCCCACAAGCGTCAGCAGCAGCGGGGCAGGCGCCCGCACCTCGCCAAAAAAAGCGGCCAGGACACCCAGGGCGGCCCCCAGGCCCATGCCACCCACCACCGACGGCCACCGCACGAAACGCTGCATCCGGGGCAGTTTACCCAGGCGCCCCTTTCTATACTCCGGGGATGCGCCGCGCTGCTGTTCCTGCCCTGCTGGTTCTGGTCGCCCTGGTGGCGGCCGCCCTGCTGCTCACCCCCCGCCTGCTGCCGCCCACAGAAGACAGCCGCGAGGTGCGCTTTGTGCGCGAGATGATTCAGCACCACACGCAGGCGGTGGACATGGCTCTGCAGGTCCGTGAGCAGAGTTCCGACGCCACCTTGCGGACCGTGGCGCTGGACATTCTGCTCTCGCAGCAGGAGCAGATTGGGCAGATGCGCGGCTGGCTGACTCTATGGCACCGGCCCTGGGGCGGCCCAGGCATGAGCGCCGACCACGCCCGCATGATGGGCATGGCGACCCAGGCCGAGGTGAACCGCATTGGCACCCTGCCGCCCGCGCAGGCTGAGGTGCAGTTTCTCCAGCTGATGACCCGGCATCACCAGGGCGCCCTGACGATGGTGGCCCCGGTGCTGGAGGGCCGCGTGCAGCCCGCCGTGGAGGCCCTGGCCCGCCAGATTCAGGCCACCCAGGCCGCCGAGATTCGTCTGATGACCACTCTGCTGGCAGACCGCGGGGCCAAACCACTACCGGCCCCAGCAGGAATGGGCGCAGGTGAGCATCAACATTAAATAGCCACGCGACGCTTGTTGAGCTGGGCAGCCCTGGCTTCTGCTTGCAGAATAGACTGCTCTGATGGCAAGTCCTGTTGGACAGGCACTGTTGTCCCTTGCCACCTAATCATCACAACTCCGAAGGACCTACCCGTCTGATGGCTGGACTCTGCGCGGCTTGGCTGCTGGGCGGACTGCTCCACACAGGCGCCGCCTCTGCCGTCTTGCACTCTTGACGCCGACGCCCGGCAGCAGCCAGCACAGCTCGGCCGGCTTCCCAACTTACGCCACTTGACCAGGTACTCCTGACCCTACCCTAGCTCTTCGTCCCAGTCGTCCTGTTTCTCCGCTCGTCTGGCCCTGCGGCGTTCCTCTTTGCCAGCTTTGCGTTTGGGGCGTGGGGGCAGGGCTAGAATGTAGGGCCGCTCGGGCTGGCACGGCGCGGGCACCTCGCCCAGCGTCTCGCCGGGGTCAGCGGTACGGAGGTTGCCCGCCACATGCAGGTGGCGCTCCCCGCAGTAGGGGCAGGCGTCCACCACCCAGAACATCACGCGGGTGCCGGGCATATCGCGCAGGGTCACGTAAGCCATCTGGGGGGTCCGCCGCTCCTTCTTGCCCATAGGGGCGCAGCCTAACCTGGGCACCCACACCTGTCTGTGGCCAGGGCGAGGTTTAGCGGCCCTAAGCCCCTGCGCCCTACCCCGTTACACGTCCTCGTCGCCCTCTTTCATGTAGGTCACCACGCTGCGGCAGTGGGTCAGGCCGGCGCGCGCATACAGGGCGCGGGCCGGTTTCATGTGGTCGTGGGCGCGCGCGCGCAGCGTACGGACTTCGGGGTGGGTCTCGGCCTCGGCGGCGGCCAGGGCCAGCAGGGTCAGGCCGTAGCCCTGGCCGCGCTCGGCGGGATGCACCGCCACATAGGTCACATCGGCGCGCCCGTCGTCGGGGCTGAATTCCAGTTCGGCGAAGCCCACCGGCTGCTCGCCGCGCATCAGGGCCACCAGGCGCACGTCGTCACGGGCAAAGTGGCTGTCCATCTGTTCCGGGGTCCAGGTCAGCCGCTCGGCCCAGGTGTCCTCGCTGGCCCGGAAGAGCTCGCGGTACGCTGCCAGTGGCAGCTGCCGCGAAATGCGGTGGCCGGCAGGCGCGCAGGCGTGGGGGGTCAGGCGGGACAGGGGCGCGTCGTAAAAGGCCGTGGTGTGCATGGGCGAAAAGCCCTCGTCTTCCAGTGCCGAGCGCACTGGCAGGTTGTCGCGCGCCGCGAAGGCGTACACCGGCAGTCCGTCAGCGTGGGCCAGGGCGCGGCGCAGCAGGGTACTCAGGTGGGCGTCTCCTTCACCCACCGGGCCTTCCATCACCAGGCCGTCCCGAAACGGCGAGAGGGCGCAGTACGCCACCACGCCCTCCTCGCCCGCCTCGACCAGGCAGGTGCTGTCTTCACACTCGGCCCGTAAGTCCCGCTCGGTGCGCGCGCCCGGCGAGAACACCTCACGTTCGGGCGCGTCGTCCATCCAGGTCAGCAGGGCAAGCACATCGGGAACATCGGCAGCCAGCATGGGACGAATCATCGTGGTCTTACCTCCAGAGAGAAGGTGAGCGAAGAAGCCGGGTGTAACACCGAACACCTTCAGGGTAGACACCCGCCGCCGGGCCTGTCTGCCCCGCAGCTCACGCCGCGCCGGGCCGGGCGCGTGGTATGCTGCCCGCATGCCCTGAACAGGGTACGCCGCCTGCCTCCCCACAGACACGAAGCCGTGTTTGAGGGGCCTTTTCTTTTTCAGAAGAGGGCGGCCGACGCGCCGCTGGGCAGGAGGGTTTCTTCCGGAGGTGAAGGTCGCCGTGACGAAACAGACTGCCCAGAAAATGGCCGCGCCCCTGGGGCGCCGCTCGCAGGAGCCTCAGGCCGCCCGGCCACGTGAGGTCCAGGCCAGCACGGATCTGCTGTCGCTGCGCGCGCAGCTGGCCCGCGCTGAAAAGGCCGCCCGCCGCACCCCGGCGCCGCCGCCACCACGGCCCGCCGCCCTGCAAACCCCCCTCAAGCCGCAGCGTCAGGCCGAATTACTGGGCGTGACCACCGATGATTTCAGCCTGGCCCGCGCCCACGCCCAGCTGCGGGACGCGGTGTATGACAGCCGCTATCACCTGTGTCCCCACGCCATCAGCCATGCCCGCGCCGAGGGCTTTCTGGAACACGACGTGCTCAACGTCCTGCTCACCGGGCGCGTTCGGGCGGTGTACACCGACGACCGTCGCTGGCTGGTGTGCGGCTACTTTGAAGCCTGTGGGGTGGCGCTGCCGCTGCACGTGGTGGCCCAGCCGCAGCGGGACGGCTTTGTGGACATCGTGACGGCTTTTGTGCCCAAGCACCCGCACCACATCATCAGCCGGGCGCGCCTGGCGGTCATGCTGCGCTACGACGACCAAACGGTGCGGGCGCGCACCGCCCATGCCGGCAACCGTGTGGGCCACCGGGGCAAAGGTCGCTGGAAAAAGAGCGCGTA